>JBDTLY010000012.1:0-19404 GCA_039934535.1 Casimicrobiaceae bacterium
CCTTTTCCTTGAGCCGCACCGCCTCTTCGACGGCGATCTCGTCGAACGGGTTCATCGACATCTTGACGTTCGCCGTGTCGATGCCCGTGCCGTCCGCCTTGACGCGGACCTTGACGTTGTAGTCGACGACGCGCTTGACCGAAACGAGGACTTTCATGGGGATCTGCAGTCGAAGGGAGATAACCTCGCATTATAGCGCCGGGGCCGCTCGGGTATTCTTGGAAGGCCGTCGAAGTTCAGGGTATGCAGCCTCCGCATCCGCGCCGGCACTGCAGCCGGTTACCATGGCGAAGCCATAGAAGGAGCACGCCAATGCCACACGTCGCGGCGCTGTACCGCTATCCCGTGAAGGGCTTCACGGCGCAAACGTGCGAGGCCCTCACGGTCCTGGACGAGGGGAGAATCGCCGGCGACCGCGTCCTCGGCGTGCGCTTTGCCGACACGCCGGCAGCCGATGACGCCTGGGGCAGGAAATCCGGCATGCTCGTGCTGATGAACACGCCCGGCCTCGCCCGCCTTTGCGTCAAGTTCGACGAAGAGCAATCTCGTTTGCACGTGAGTTCGGAAACGTCGGTGTTGGCCGACGAGGCGTTGACGCCCGAAGGCAGGCAACGGATCGGCGCGGCATTGGCGCGCTACGCGCTCGAGCTCGCCGAAAATCCGCTTGCAGGTCACCCCGAGCGGTTGCCCTTGCGCGTGATCGGCGACGGCCACTCACCGCGCTACCACGACGAGGAACCCGGCCGGGTCACGCTGCACGGGCGGGGAAGCCTGGAGGCACTTCAGGCCGCGGTCGGCGGCGACGTCAGCGAAATTCGCTTTCGCTCGAACATCGCGGTCGACGGCCTGGCCGCGTGGGACGAGCTCAACTGGGTGGGTCGCGGGATCCGCATCGGCGTCGTGGAATTCGACGTGGTCAGTCCGAAGACCCGATGCCTTGCGACACACGCGAATCCCGTCACGGGCGAGCGCGATGTCGACGTGCTTTCCACACTGAAACGGGAATTCGGACAGGAATTGCCCACCTTCGGCGTCGCGATGCGGCCGCGGGGCGCCGGCGGGCAGATTCGCGTCGGCGATCGCGTTACCATGCTTGATTGAGGGTCGCTGGGGCGAGTTCAGGCGTCATGCATGACATGCTGGTAAGACTCTACGCGCTGCCGGGCCTCGACGAGGCCATGGTGGCGTGCGCGGCGCGCGGTGTGGCGATTCGCCGCGCCCTTGCGCCGGAGAAGTCCGCTGTCGTCGACTGGGTCCGTGCGCAATTCGCGAGTTCCGCCGCCGAGGTCGAGACCGCGTTCACGCAAAGCCCGACGACCTGCTTCATCGCCGTTCGCGACAGCATCATGCTTGGCTTCGCCTGCTACGACGTGACCTGTCCCAACTACTTCGGACCGGAAGGCGTGGCCGCCGGCGAGCGCGGCCACGGGATCGGGCGCGCGCTGCTGCTCGCCGCATTGCACGCCCAACGGGCGCAAGGTTACGCGTATGCGATCATCGGAGGTGTCGGGCCGGCGGAGTTTTACGTGAAGACCGTCGGCGCCGTCGTGATTGCCGGGTCGACGCCCGGAATCTACGCGGGGATGCTCCCGCAGGGAACATCGAAATGAGAATCATCCTGTCGATCGCATTGTTGGCTCTTCTGTCCGCGAGCGGCGCGAACGCCGCGGAGGTTCACAAGTGCGTCAAGGCCGGGCGCACGACCTACCAGAGCGATCCATGCGAGGGCCCGATCGCCGCCACGCAGCCTCGACCCAGTCGCGCCAGCACACTCCCTGGGTGCTATGTCGCCGAAGTGTCGGGACTGAAGGATGGATTCGAGATCAAATGGGAAAAGAACAACGCCTACAGGCTCAATGTGACCGGCGGCGCGGACAGGCAGACCCTCGCCATGAAGGCCGCGACGCCGGAAGAGATGAAAGAGGTCGGCAAGGCGCTCGGTCTTTTCCTGACGGACGGCGTCAGCGTCAATTGGGAAGATGACTCGCCAAACCAGAAGCCGATCGGCGTGTACAAAGGGATGGACGGAAACGGCAAGGAAATTGTCATCGCGTACTTTTTCCTGGGAGCCGGCCTCGCGACAAAGGGTCCGTGCAAGTGAATACCCATCTTGCGGGCATATCGATGCTGCTTGCCTTCATCATCCGGATCCCGTTGCCCTATGTTGCCGTCAAGCTTGGCGAGTACATCACCCCCTGACCAGGCTTCCCATGAAACTTTGCGCGGCGTTGCTGACGGTGGTGGTGGCATCGGGTTGCGGCCAGCGCGCCGAGACCTACGGTGTCCTCCATGATGCCGGGCTGTCGGCTGACGGGAAGACGCTGCTCGTCCTGGTCGAGCATGGAACACAGACGACGCAGTCAGGCAACATGTGGCGCGGCGACATCACGACGAAGCATCCCGAGTCGATGAAAATCCATGAGTTCGATCGCGCTTCGGGCACGCCCGGCCGCGTGCTCGATTATCCGCCGCCCCCCGTCAGCGGCCCCCGTCCCTTCGAACGCGTGGGGGTCTACGCGGCCCGGTCGGGAATGAAGGTGTCGTCGCTGCCGGAATGCCGCGAGCTCTACACCGAGTGCGCGGCGACGACCACGCCACATCCGTACATGCTCAACCGCCGGGTCGCCGACCCGCAAGGCGGCAGGATGATCCAATGGGACGGCCGGCGTCTCGTCGTCACGCCATTCGAGGCCATGACTGCAGCGCAGATCCGCGCCGCCCGCGACGCGTTGTTCCGGCGCAGTGTCGAGCGGATGCACGCGGCGGCGACGAAGGACCTGGGCGAGCGGCCGGCCTCCGAGGATCCCGAGCGCATTGACACGGGCGAAAGGGGTACTGCCGAGGGGGAGCCCGGGATGACGGCAACCTACAGTCTCATGCCGGGCCGGGTGATCCAGGGGCGATTCGAATATGCCGATAACCGGTTCAAAGTCGGCTGGGAGCGCGACGGCGCTTGCGTCGCCGACAACGCGGACGCCGCACGCGCAGTCGGATGCGACGCCGGCGACGAAGGCGCGCTGCAACGCGTCTCCCGCGGCATCGCGCGCGCACGCCCCCCGGACCCCGACCGCACCGGAACGACCTGGGGCGTCATCGCCACGTGGGAGTCGGAAGCGCCGAAGGGCACCGTCACCGTCGCCTGCCACGGCACGCCGCGCGAGACGGCCGGCAAGCCGTGCGAGGACCAGAAAGGCGACACCGCATGCCGGGCGACGTTGCCGATGCTTTGCTCGAAGGCCGATGCGACGCTCCCTGCGCGCTCGCCCCTTGCACGCCAACTGGCATTGACGGCGCCGGTGCGAGGCACCGATCTCGTGTCCATCAGCGCTGCCGATCAGGTCTGCCGAACGGAACTCGGCGACGGCTGGAAAATGACCGAGTCCGAGGAATCGACGTTCAAGTACCAGATCACCGGAATCGGCAGCCTTCCGGGGACGACCCGATTCTGGGTTCGGAACGGTGGAGGCCTGGCGAACTGCTGGTAAGGAGATCGCCAAGGCGCTCGCCCCAATGACTGTGGCTGCTGACGACCCGTTCAACCTCAAGCGGTTCATCGAAGCGCAGGCGAAGGACTATTCGCGCGCGCTGGCCGAACTCCGCGCAGGGAAAAAACAGACGCACTGGATTTGGTATGTGTTGCCGCAATTGCGCGGCCTGGGGACGAGTTCATATGCCACCTTCTATGGCATTGCCTCTGCACAGGAAGCTCGAGCCTATCTGGCGCATCCGATTCTCGGTCCGCGATTGCGGGAATGCGTCGGTGCGATGAACGCCTTGGTCGGCGTGAGCGCCGTTCAGGTTCTTGGCGAAACAGATGCGGCGAAGTTTCGCTCGTGCCTGACCTTGTTCCTCGCCGCCCATCCAGAGGACGCCGCCTTCAGCCAAGCATCGGAAAACTTCTTTGCCGGCGCTCCGGACGAAAAGTCACTCGCCCTGCTCGATTTGTCGCAAAATGTACCCTGACCTTGGCACTCTCGAACGGCTGATTGGACATGCGCCCGCCTGAAGTTCTGTTACCGATTCCTTGGCGGTAGGCGGCAGCATTTGAGCGACTCAATTCGCATCCGCCCCGCCACCGAGGCTGACGCCGCCGCGGTTCTTGCCATCTACCGCCCGTTCGTCGAGGCGAGCGTGGTCTCCTTCGAAACGATCGTGCCTACGGTCGAGGAGTTCGCCGCGCGCATCCGGAAGGCATTGACGGGATGGCAATGGCTCGTCGCCGAGAAGGACGGGCAATGCATCGGTTACGCTTATGGGTCATCGCACCGGGAGCGTGCGGCCTACCGGTGGTCGACTGAAGTCTCGGCCTATGTCGCGCCGAACCATCATCGCCAGGGCATCGGCCGCTTGCTGTACACGAACTTGTTTACCGATCTGGTTCGCAAGGGTTACTGCAATGCCTACGCGGGCATCACCATGCCCAACGAGGCGAGCGTCGCACTGCATCGCAGCGTGGGGTTCAACTACATCGGGACGTTTGAAGCCGTGGGTCGCAAGTTCGGGCAGTGGCACGACGTGGCGTGGTATCAGCGGCGGCTCCAGGACTCGCCGCCCTCCGAGTAACGCATACCGTCATCGAATATTTGTCGTCGTTCGCCGATTGTTGCGCTTGGCGTTTTTTGCGCAATGGGCTCGGGTTCTCCTTTCTCATGGGCAGCGCCGCCGCCGCGGATAGCTCGTTGTCCATCGCGTACGGTGGTCGGCAACGTTCCGCCCTCGTTCATATCCCACTGACTTACGACAAGCAAAAGCCGCTGCCGCTCGTCACGGTTCTGCATGGTAAGCGAATCTACGTGATCGGCATGTCCAACGGCGCCATCATGGCCCATCGCCTGGGATGCGAGAAGGGTTGCTGGCCCGGTGAAATCCCGGGGATTCGATACGGCAATATCGATAAACCCACCACGGAAATCTCGGCAACGGAAACCATGGTGGAGTTCTTCCTGGCGCATCCCAAAAACGTAACCGCCAATGATTGGGATTCAATTTCCCCCGCTCGCTCGCGCCAGCGGTTCCGCGATCCGGATCGCTAGGTCCGCCGACAGACCCTTCGGGATCTGGTGTGAAATGAACAGCAGCGTCACCTTGCCCTTGAGTCCGTTGACGGTGCGCGCGATGTGGTCCGCCGTAGGCTGGTCGAGGTTGCTCGTGGCCTCGTCGAAAATCAGGATCTTCGGCCGTTTCAAGAGTGCGCGCGCAATGGCGATGCGCTGTTTCTGGCCGCCGGAGAGTCCAACACCGCGCTCGCCGATCTCCGTCTGGTAGCCTTTTGGAAGCGCTGCGATTGCAGTGTGGATCTCGGCATACTTGCAGGCCCGCACGACCTGATCGAAAGTCGCAAATGGGTTTGCGAGAACGAGATTGTCATAGATCGTGCCGGAGAAGAGCGTCGTTTCCTGCGGAACGACGCCAAAGTGACCACGCAATTCGTTAGCCGCGAAGTGACGGGTGTCGCGGCCGTCGATCAGCACCTGCCCGTCGGTGGGCATGCAAAATCCCTGCAGCAGTTTGGCCAGTGTGCTTTTGCCGCAGCCTGATGGCCCCGTCACGACCACGCATTGACCCGGTCCGACGGTGAAGTTCATGTCGCGAAACAGGAGCGGCATTTCGTCGCGATATCGGAACGCCACCGACCGGAATTCGATACGCCCGGGCCCGGCGGCATCGCGGGATGGCGCAATGGCGTAGGGCTCCGGAGGTGCATTCATGACATCGGCGAGACGCCGGACCGCGATCGTCGCCTGCTGAAACTGCTGCCAAAGCCCAACCAGACGCAGCATCGGCTGCGAGATGCGATTGGCAAACATCTGGAACGCCACGAGCATGCCGATCGTGAAATCTGCATTACGCATCACGAGCCAGGCGCCAAGACACAGGATCGTCGTGCTCATCATCTGCTCGAGGCCATTCGCCACGGTGTTGTACGTATTGGCCAGCTGGCGCGTGGAAAAGTTGGATTGCAGGTACGTGGCGAGGTACTCCTCGTACTGCCTGCCGAGCTGAGGCTCCATCTGAAGCGACTTGACTGTCTCCATCCCCGCGATGTACTCGGTAAGAAACGCCTGGTTGCGCGCGCCAAGCAGAAATTGATTGTTCAATCGCTGTTGGAAGAGTGGCGCCACGAAAATGCTGATGGCGACAATCGCGGCAAGAATTGAAAGCGTCACCAGTGTCAGCCAAACGCTGTAGACCAGCATCAGCGCGAGAAAGATTACGAGGAACGGGCAGTCGAGAAGAAGCGTCACGGCCGCGCCTGAAAGGAATTCGCGAATCGTCTCGACGCCATGCAGGCGCGCGGCGACGACTCCTGTTGCCCGATGCTCAAAGTACCGGACAGGGAGCCGGAACAGGTGGGTGAATACGGACATGCCGAGCACGGCATCTACCCGGTTGCCGGTATGGCTCACGAGGTATTGTCGTATCCAGGACAATCCGGCGGAGAACACAAGGAAAATCGACAACGCTACAGCGATCACTACAAGCGTGCTCGAAGTCTGATGAACAATGACCTTGTCGATGATGATCTGACTGCAAAGCGGGATCGCCAGTGCGATCAGCTGTATGAACAAGGACGCGAGGAGCACGTCGCGCCAGATTCGCTTGTGCTTTAGGAGCTCGGGAACAAACCAGCGAAAGCCGAATGACGCCGGCTTGCCGGTTGGATCGTCGTCGACCGCCGCGCTTTCCGCGGCAGCAATCGCCAGCGCGACACCGGCGAACATTCCGGCAAACTCCTCGATAGTCGCAATTGACGGCGTATTGGTGCCCGCGCGGAAGTAGAGCACGCGGTCGCTCTCGATCTTCACGACCAATGCCAGCCCATGAAATTCGATGTCGGAGGGCTCGCACACGTCGGCGGGCGCCGGGGAGCCATTCGCTCGCTCGTCGGCAGGTGCTCTGTCCGGCGACAGCAGCACAACGCATGGTTGCGGCACCGCGCGCAGGCCCGGCACATCGACGGCAACTGCGTCGGCGTGAAACCCCACGCCGCGCACGGCCTCGATCAGCGTCAGCGTGGTATGGGGCGGCGGATATTGGCTCTGGATCAGCGCCGCGTCGAATGGCGTTCGCTGCAGATTGCAGATACTTCCCACTGCCCAAACCAGTTCCGCTGGGATTATGCTGTGGTGAATCGCGGCCTGCCGTCGGGGCGTGCCGTTCGGGCTTCGGAATCGGAGCAGCGCCATCAGCGTTCCCGACCAGCTTCGTGCCAGGCCTTCTGGACCGGCGCCAAAAGGTACTCGAGTACAGTTCTCTCGCCGAGCTTGATTTCGGCCGAAACCTGCATGCCGGAAATGAGCGAGAGTTCGGCGGACGCAACGCGCATTCGTTGCCCCGGAAGCGCAATGCGGGCGCGATACATGGACTGGGACGTTGCCTTTCCCTCGGCGTCGATCTCCTCGGCCTTTCCCGTGCCCGTTTCGCTGGAATCGGCGCTTACGCGGATCACTTCGCCGTCGATCATTCCGTATTTCTGAAACGGGTACGCGACGACTTTCACGCGCGCCGGCTGGCCGCGACGCACGAATCCGGCATCGAGGTTCTTCACCATGACGTCGGCCTGAAGCTCGTCACCCAGTGGAACCATGGTGAGTAGGATGCTGCCGGGAGAGACCACGGTTCCGACGGTGTGCGCCGCAATGTCCTTTACGATGCCCGCCTGGGGCGCGGACAGCTCGACCAGGGCGTTTCGGTAGTGCTGCTTGGCGAGGTCCTCCGTGACCTTCTTCGCTTGCGCATCGGCCTGCGCGCGCTCGCCATGCAATTGCTGGCGGTAGTTGGATGTCACCTGCGACAGGCGTTGCCGTGCCTGCTCGAGACTCGCGCGCAGGCTCTCGACGGTGAAATCCTGTGCCCTGAGGTCCTGTTCCTTCTCGATGCGGTCGCGTTCCTTTTCCAGATGGAACAGCTCGCTGACGAACCCTTCCTGCTTGAGCATACCGAATCGTTCGGCCATCGTCCGGTATATCGGGACCGTGCGTTGCAGCTTGCCTTGCACTTCGAGCGCAGCTGCAAGCTCCTTCGCGATACGTTCCGTCGTCGCGCGCTCCTGCGCCAGCGAATCGTCGTACGCCTGTCGATTCGCGTGGAATTGCGCTTCGACACGTGCGTAGGCATCGTCCAGTTCGTCGGGCAGGCGTGAAATCGCCCCGTCGATCAATTCGGCATCGATTCTTCGCAGTTGCAGTGTTCTCGCCGCAAGCTCGTTCCGTAGGGCGCGCGTGTCGGCCGCCGACAAGCTGGTGTCGAGGCGCATGAGAGGTTGCCCGGCCACGACGGTCGCGCCCTCCTCGACCAGAATTTCCCTGACAACGCCGCCATCGGCGGGCTGCACGATCTTGAGGTACGTGCGCGGCACGAGCTTTCCGTCGGCCGTGGCCACGATGTCGAGGTGGCCGAACACCGCCCAGGCCGAAAGCGCTGACAGGAGCGCCGTCAGCCCGTAAAGAACGACTCTCGGCAACGGTGACGGCGGCGCATGTTGCACGCGGAGGTAGGCAGGCAAAAAATCGTAAGCCGGCGTCGGCGGATCGGCGACGGCCTTCGGGGAGCGAACAAATCCGAACATGGCGGTCCGCGCGCGGGATTTGCGACCGCGCGGCTGGGCTCCCGTCTATTGCAATCGAACGGTTCCCGAGTACAGGGTCGCCGCGGCCTGCAGCGCCTGCGCTCCGCTGCCGAACGTCGCGCCACCCAGCACCGACTGTCCCGGTGTCCCGCCGATTCCCGTCAGCGCGTTGCGATGCCCGTAATCGTAGACGAAATCGCCGCCAATCGCGGCCGTGTCGCTACCGGACAAATAGAAAGTCGTGAGCGCATTCGAGACGTTCCAACTCGTCAGTGCGGGGTTGGCCAGCAATGCGGCGTCGAAGGCTCCGACAATTCCCGCGAAGTTGAAGTTGACCACCTTCTTGCTCAGCAGCGGGTCACTTCCGCCCGCGTTGAATCCCGCCATTGCATCGGCGACCACCTGTAAATTCAAAATGCTCTTGTTGTTCACACCTGTCTGGTACCAGTTCTTGAATGTGACCTGATCGCCATTGCCGGCATCGAAAATCAGGTCAAGTCCCGTTTTCCGAAGCTTCATGGCGCCATAGGTCATCCCGCCGCCGATGGCCAGCGTGTCGTCAGTGCCGACGCTCGCATTCACGATATCGGCGCCGTCTCCCTTGTTGAACGCGATGACGTCCGCGGCACCGCCCGTCGTAATCGTGTCGGCACCGGCACCACCGACGAACACTTCGTGTGCCGCTCCGCCCGTCAACGCGTCGACCCCAGCGCCACCATCGAGGAAGTTGTTGCCGGTGATATCGGTCAGCGTGTCGTTGCCCACGCCGCCTTGCACAAGGTCGTTGCCGGTGTTTCCGAACAGCATGTCGTCGCCCGCCGCACCCCATAGTGTGTCGTTCCCGCTCCCCGCATTGAGCGTGTTGATTGCACCATTGCCTTGCAACCAGTTGTCCACGGCATTGCCAGTGCCGTTGATTGCGCCAGCTCCGGTCAGCGTCAGGTATTCGACGTTGGCCGCCAGCGCATGCGTAACACCCGCCTGCACGGTATCGAAACCCGCGTTTGCGGATTCGGTGACCACATCGCCGGCTGCATCGACGACGTAGGTGTCGTCGCCTGCCCCGGCAGCCATGACATCGTTGCCGGCGCCACCATTGAGGAAATTACTCCCCGAATTGCCGATCAGGGTATTGGCGAGCGTGTTGCCCGTGCCGTTGAGGTTGGCCGTGCCGGCCAGCGTCAGGTTTTCGACCTCGGTGCC
Organism: Casimicrobiaceae bacterium; assembly: GCA_039934535.1. Lineage (GTDB taxonomy): Bacteria > Pseudomonadota > Gammaproteobacteria > Burkholderiales > Casimicrobiaceae > CAIWHR01. The sequence goes on from JBDTLY010000012.1 coordinate 9,773, forward strand.
TAGCGTGTAATTGACCGACGCCCGCACGAGATCCGTGCCGCCACTCGCCGCTTCTGTCACGATGTCCCCGCCCGCGTCCACCACGTAGGTGTCGTTGCCGGTTCCGCCCACCATCGTATCGTTGCCAGCGCCGCCGTCGAGAACATTGCTTCCGGTATTGCCGGTCAGCGCGTTGTTGAGCGTATTCCCGGTCGCGTTGATCACACCTGCGCTCGTAAGCGCGAGATTCTCGACGTTCGCGCCGAGCACGTAGGTGACCGAACTCTGAACGAGGTCCGTGCCCTCACCCGCGCTTTCAGTCGCGATGTCGCTTACGTTGTCCACGACATAGGTGTCGTTTCCGAGCCCGCCGATCATCGTGTCGATGCCCGTTCCACCGCTCAACGTGTTGTTGCCCGTGTTGCCGGTCAGCGTGTTGTTTAGTGTGTTGCCCGTACCATTGATCACGCCGCTGCCGGTGAGCGTCAGGGTCTCGACGTTCGCGCCAATCGTGTAGGTGACGCTCGCCTTCGCGAGGTCGATGCCCTCGCTTGCCAACTCGGTGATGACGTCGGAGACGTTGTCGACGATGTAGACGTCGTCGCCGGCGCCGCCCTTGAGCGCCTCGGCGCCGGCGGCACCGTCGAGCTGGTCATTGCCCGAACCGCCGGTCAGAGTATTGACCGCTGCATTTCCGGTGAGGACATTGGCCCCGGCATTGCCGGTTCCGCTGATGGTGGAGGACCCGGTCAATGTGAGGTTCTCGAGGTTCGCGCCGAGCGTGTAGGTTATGCCCGATTGGACGAGGTCCGTCCCCGCGCCTGCATTTTCCGTAACGACGTCGCCGGCATAGTCGACGACGTAGGTGTCGTTTCCCATACCACCCGCCATAGCGTCCGCTCCGGTCTTGCCGTCCAAAACATTGTTGCCGCCGTTTCCGGTGAGCGTATTGGCCAGGCTATTGCCTGTTGCATTGATCGACAGTGCGCCCGTGAGGACCAGCAACTCCACATTGGCAGGCAAGACATAGCTGATCGATGACTTGACAATGTCGTTTCCCAAACCCGTTTCGAGGACAGCATCGCCCGGATCGTCGACAATGTAGGTGTCGTACCCGCTTCCGCCCGTCATGCTGTCGGCGCCGGTGCCCCCGTCGAGCAGGTCGTAGCCGGAGTTGCCGATAAGCGTATCGTTTCCAGCGTCGCCAAAGAGCTGCGAATCCCCGGCGCCCGCCGTCAGCGTGTCGTTGCCGGGCGTGCCGCGGCGGACGTAAATTTTGTCGAATACCGTGGCCGGATCCCACACGGTGCCGTCGGCAAAGCGGACTTCGATGGGCGTGCTGCCAGTGAGATTCTGCAGGCGCAGCGCATCTGTCCCCCCGTTCGCCGAGATGACCACATTGGGACCATCAGCATCGTCGACACGCGCGATGGAGACATCGGCGGGGCGCAGAGCCGCATCCACCTGGACGATGGACTTCTCGCCGCTGGTCCAATCCTCGAAAATGACGGTGTCGATGCCGCCGCCGGACGTCAGGACATAGGTATCGACTCCGGCGCCGCCGTTCAATAGGTCATCCCCGGCGCCGCCATCCAGCACGTCGCTGCCGGCACCGGCCGCAAGCGTGTCGGTTCCGTCGCCCCCTTTCAGGGTGTTGTCGCCGGCGTCGTCCAGCAGGTTGTCGTCGCCGGCGCCACCGTCCAAAGTATCGTTGCCAAGGCCACCATTCAGCCAGTCGTCGCCTTCGCCACCTTGCACGAGGTCGGCGCCATCGCCGCCCATGAGGTAATCGCTCCCGGCACCGCCAATCAAGGTGTCGTCACCCTCACCACCATCGAGCGTATTCGCGACGTTCGTCGGCGCGGCGTCGTCGCCCGCGTTCAGGACATCGTCGCCGTCGCCGCCGTTGAGCGCGTCCATGCCATCGCCGCCGTCAAGCACGTCATTGCCACCATCGCCATACAGGGTGTCGTTCTCCGTTCCGCCGTTGACCGAATCGTTACCGTCACCGCCGTGCAGAGTATCGTCGCCCGCGGCGCCGTCGATCGTGTCGTCGCCACCGTAACCGTAAACAAAGTCATTTCCAGCGAGGGCATCGATCGAATCCGCATTTGCGGTTCCGTAAAGCAGGTCGATATTGTCAGTAGGTATCAGCGAATAGCCGGCAAACAGGAGGGCATCGAGCTGCGATCCCGATATTGCGCTGCCATCCGCAAACTGCACGTCGAAATAGTTGCTTGCGCCGGACCCACCCGTCGGCGGCACGACGAACAGCGCAATGCTGTCGTCGGCACCACGGATGCGCAGCGTGCCATGATCAAAATAGACGTCCTCCGGCGAGACGGTGGCATCGAAGACGATATGATTGCCCGCGCCTGTCTCGTACACAGCGTCATTGCCGAAGCCCCGAGAAAATGTGTAGGTGTCGACTCCATCGCGGCCCATCAAATTGTCGTCGCCCGCACCACCGTCGATGTCGTTGGCGGACGCGTTGCCGGCGAGCAGCTGATCGCCTGCATCCCCCACGATATTGGATGCTCCGAGATCGTCGCCCAGCACCAGCCCTTCGACGTTGGCCGGCAAGTCGGCCATCGCGTATGTTCGGATGCCCGTGCCGTGAAATTCTATTGTGTCGGTTCCTTCTTCAGCCTGTTCGACCACAGTGTCACCGGCGCCGGCAACGTAGTAATCGTTGCCGAGGCCGCCGTAAAGGTGGTTGGCTGCGTCGTCTTGCAAGCCGTCAAGACGATTGAAGAGCCCGTTGCCCCAGCCGTCCGTCGCTGCGCTGCCCGTCAACGTCAGGTTTTCGACGTTGTCGGGAAGCTCGAAGGAGACGGAACTCAGCACTTCATCGATGGAGCCATCGTACCCAGTCCCGTAGACGCCGGTCTCGACGACGCGGTCATTGGCGTTGTCGACGATGTAGGTGTCGTTCCCGAGCGAACCCCGCATGACATCCGCGCCCATTCCGCCGTCGATGAAGTATCCAACAGGCGTTTGGCCATCGCCAAAAAAGCCGATCTGATTGTCGAGCGCGTTGCCGGTAAGGTGTGTCTCCGGGTTGTTGGTGCTGAAACCCTTGCTCGTATCCTTCAAGTTCTCGACATTGTCGGGAAGTGTGAGCGAATAGGCGGCTGTCAGCACGATCGTGTCGTTGCCTTCGCTCGGATTCTCGACGATCGTGCCGCCCCCGTAGTAATACGTGTCGTCGCCTTTTCCGCCCGACATGGTCGTGTTGGCACCGCCGGGGCTGGCCTGCGTCGACCCGATAACGTTGCCATCCGAGTCGATCATGGGGCGCGGGCCGCCGAAGACGTTGTTGCCGTCGTTGCCGACGAGGTTGTTCCCCGAAGTCGACGAATTCCCCCAGAGATTGGCGTTGAGCGTCCCGGTCAGAACGAGCTTTTCGACGTTGTTCGGCGGCATGTAGCTCACCGAGCTCATGACCGTGTCGTTGCCGCCATTCGCGAGTTCGGTGATGGTGTCCTTCGCGTTGTCGACGGTGAACGTATCGTCGGCGGCGGTACCGGTCATCGCATTGACCGTACCGGATACCGTGCGTGCTGCGATGTCCGCGGCGTTCCAAAGCGTGCCGTCGGCGAATCGAATCTGCTCGATCCTGTTGTCGGTCACAGTGACGAAGTGTGCCTGGATTCGCGCCTGGGTCGACCCGTTGTCGAGCGTAACGACAAGATCGTTACCGTCGCGCACAAGTCGCACGTCGCTCGACAAGACACCGGCCGCGAGTTCCAGCGTATCGATCTCGGCCCCCGATGTGCCAAGCACATGGCGTTCCTGGATGAGATCGTTTCCCGAACCGCGTCCGAACGCGTAGGTGTCCTTGCCATCGCCACCGGCAAGCGTGTCGTCGCCGGCGCCCCCATCGAGGCGGTCGTCACCTCTGTCGCCATAGAGCGCATCCCGGACCTCACTGCCGATGAGAGTATCGTTGCCATCCCGCCCATAGACCGATTGGCCCGGTGCGGGAACGCGAATTGCGTTGTCGCCTGCATCACCAAAGATTGCGAAGGTCCCGCTGTACGTCGCTCCGTATCCGAGTTGCGCCGATGGGCGCGGCGTTGGAGTCAGCGCAAGATCGTGCGCCTGCAGCGACGTTACGGTGGATCCATCGCCGAATTTGAACTGCGCGACGGTGCCGTCGAGCCCGCCCTTGATGACAATTTGACCGGATGCACCGCCTCCTTCGAGCACCAGGTAGCGGTCATTGCCAAGCGCGTCCATGCCGCGACGGAACGTGAATTGATCCGCGCTGGTGCCGTCGCCGAACTGGACGGTGTTGGATCCTTCGGTGTCGATGATGAGGTCGGTGCCGGTCCCCGCGTCGACGATGTAGGTGTCGTTGCCGGCGCCGCCCAAAAGGTAGTTGCGCCCCGATCCGCCATTCAGCACATCGTCGCTTTCTTGTCCGAAGACCGCGTCGTCGCCTTCGTCACCGGCAAGCGCGTCGTTGCCAGCGCCGCCTTGCAGCTGATCGTTGCCGGCGCCGCCATGAAGTTCGTCGTCGCCGTCGTCGCCCCATACGGAGTCGTCGCCTGCATTGGCGAGGATCACGTCGTTATCCGCGCCACCCGACAGGTCATCGGAGCCTTCGGCGCCGTAAATCGAGTCGGCGCCGGCCTCGCCTAAGCTGCTGCCGCTGCCGGAGATGACGTCGTCACCGTTGCCACCCATCCTCCATTGGCCGCCGGACAGCGTGTCATTGCCGTCGCCGCCCCACTCGTAGAATCCGTTGGTCAGGGAGTCGTCTCCGGCGTCCCCGTTCATCTGGTAGGCGTTCAGCATGACGTCATCGCCGTCACCGCCGGTCATCCCGTCGTTGGACCCGCCACCGCCGTCGATGTAATCGTCACCGGCTTCCCCCATCAACTGATCATCGCCGAGGCCTCCCACCAGCGTGTCGTTGCCGCCATACCCGCGGAGGTAGTCGTTGCCGTCGCCGCCGTCCAGGTTGTCGTTGCCCTGGAACGTGCCCTGCGTCTGGTCCGAGTCGCCGAATAGAAAGTCGTCGCCGTTACCGCCGAGCAATGTGTCGTCAGCGGCATCGCCAGTGAGCGTGTCCTTGCCATCCCCGCCACTCAGGTAGTCGTTGCCGTCATCCGCGGATGTCGCGCTCAAGTGGTCCGCACCGACCCGTCCATTGTTGCCGCGCAGGGAATCGTTGCCGGCGCCGCCGATAATGGTGTCCGCACCGCCATCGCCGCTGATGTCGTCGTTGCCCTCGCCGCCGTCGATGTAGTCGTCGCCGACCGGTACCGTCGGGCTGCTGCCAACCAGCAACCCATATGTGTCGCCGGCGATGCGGTCGTCACCGCTACCGCCGAAGAGAACATCGTTGCCCTGGTCGCCGGAGATCGTGTCATTGCCGTCGTCGCCCCAGACCCTGTCGTCGCCCACCATTGCGTTTGCAAGGTCGTCGCCCGATCCCGCGTGGATCTCGTCGGCGTCGCCCACATCGATGGCGAAGTTGTGCACGACGACCGCCGAGTAAGTCGCGTCGAACGGTACCCCAGGCCCGAGAAACGGCTGCACGGTCACCGAGGCGATATTTCCCGGCTCGTAGTCGTCGTCGCCATCGATCACGTCGTGGCCGGCACCGCCGACCAGGACATCCTTGCCCCCGCCACCGAAGATGATGTCATTGGCATCAGCACCTACGACGGTGTCGTCGCCGAGGCCGCCTTGGAGCCATTCGCTTGTCGTCACGGAAAGCGAAGCGGGCATGGCGCCGGCGGTGAGGGCAACCGCGGATGTGTTGATATAGTTTCGAATGCTCGCCGAGGTCAGCTCACCGTCGGCGAATATTGCGTCGTTGCCATCCTGGCCGGCGACAACGTCAACGCCCGTACCGCCGACGACGACGTCGTCGCCCGCGTTGCCGTAGACCTCGTCGCGCCCAGCTTGGCCTTGCACTCTGTCAATGCCGGCCGAACCGAGGATCGGTCGATGGCTTGCGTCGCCGAGGCGGTTGTCGTCCAGGGCCGTGCCTACTATGGTGTTGCCGGGCAGCGGGACCTTGATCGTTTGGTCGACGTAGGGGTTGAGCGTGATTCCGAGATCGCCGGACTTGAAGTGCTTGATCGTCGTCAGGCCGACATCGGATTGGATCAGCAGGTCGCCGCGGCCATCTGAACCGGGGGCCCAGCCGTAGAGGATTTCCTTACCATTGACGGTCTGTTGCCAGAGGACCGACGCAACGGCGTTGCCGCCGACGAGTTTGGTGGCGCCGATTCGCAGCTCGCCGAGGCCGTCGCTGTCGTCGATGGTGTCGTCGCCGTCGGCCGTAGCGAGAAGATATCTGTCGTAATCCTTGCCGCCGATCAAGGTGTCAGGACCGGCTCCTCCCGCTAGATCGTCGTCTCCGATTCCACCGATCAACTTGTCAACGTCCGCGCCGCCCATTAGGACATCACGACCGGAGCCACCATATAGGTCGTCGCGTCCCGTACCGCCTTCAAGTGTGTCGTTGCCGCCGTTGCCCTCGAGATTGTCGTCGCCGCCCAGTCCGGATAACGCATCGTTTCCCCATCCGCCGTGCAACTGATCGCCAAGAGCGTTGTTACTACCGGTCAGGGTCCGGCCAAGGTCATCAGCAAACGCCACCAACTGCTCTCGCGTCGTGCCGGTCCTCTTCAACGGGTCGGCGACTAAAATGTGTTCCGCTCCGTCGATGTAATAGCGGTACTCAAAGCTCCGATCCGGCGCAGCGCCGGCGACGATCGCCCGACCTTCGACGTCGGTCTCATTGGAAGATAGGACTGCGGTCAGCAGGCCTGCGCGGTCTTGATACCAAGACTCCGTGAATGATAATTCGTCTTTCGGGCCGAGGTTCGCGCGGTCAGTCTTATCCGATGTCCAACTCACGAAGTCAACTAGGTGCGCACTCGTCCACACCGCATCGAGCGCGCGTTTTGCCTCGGGCATGCCAACGTTTGCATGCACCGCGAGTGGACTTAGCGTTTCCAGCGCTACGAAGACTCCAAAATCGAATTTGGCAGAAGATTGAAGGCCCGGAGTTGATCCTTCAGCAGGCAAGCTCACCACTGTATTACCCGCCAAGCTGCGCAGCGCAATACTTGTCTTTAGGTTGCTAGTCGCCTGCCAATAGGATTCGCGGTCATCTGAGGGAACCGTGGCATCGACACCAAAAGTGCGATACAACGCCCGAATGGAGTCCGCCTGCTTCTCGGAATTGACATTCCCGGCACCCCGCATTATTCGACCGACCGCATCGACATCCAAGGTCGGATCGAGCATTCCGGCAATTTCATAGAATGCGAGCGCGTCCGTCAATGTGCCGATTCGATGATTGTCGACGGGATTGAAATGCGATTCCGTTTCCACAAACGCTGGCGGCGCCAGTTGCCTACCCAGCCCGGCAATCAACGAGACACCCGCTGTACCGCGAATGTTAAAAACATTCCGGACCTTCGCGGTTGGCCCTAAGCCGAGCAATGAAGCGAGCTCATCGACAGCACTCCCACCCATACCGGTTATGCCAGGCGCATTGAACGTATAAGTAGCGCTAACTCGCGACCCATACTGGATTGCAACGGCGCCAGCCAGATAACCGCCCAACGAATGCCCGAGCACGGTGAAATGGTTCGGAAGCTTGCCTGCCGCAGTCCAATTGTCAATTTGCCTCTGAAGCGCAGCGAATTGCGGATTCAAGCTCGGAGGCAGACGCGTTAGTATGTAATCGACCGTAACATCGCTCAAGTCGTCGGTTCCGCGAATCGCCAAGTATCGATCGCCAGAAAGGTCTTGAAAGATCGTCGCGGAGAGGCCGGTTCCATCAGCGTATCGATCAACAACGAGATTGCGTGCCGCAAACTCGTCCGCCTCTGTGCCTGACATCCCCGCAAATCGTAGGGCCACAGCGTCGGGCGCGCCAGGCACCAGATTTGCGTACGCGGCCTCGGCAAATTGCGCGTACAGGCTCAGCTCACGGAGACTAGACATTTTTCCAACTCGAGTACTATGGAATAAAAACCTTGCGTATCAAGTCTTGATCGCCCGCCGATTCCGGACAGTTGAACCAGGACGATTCCCACGGTTGAATCGGATCTCCGCCACGCCTTGCGTAGCTAATTGCTTCGCCCAATATTTTTGAATCGCTTCTTCGAACGATACTTAAATGATCGCGCCAAAGCTCAAGTCCGCTAATGGACTTTGTCCTCTCGTAATATTTCGTATCCCAGTTCATCACAAAGTCGTCGGACGGCTTTGCTCGAACTCCACTAGGTATTCGAACCCCTCCCCATTGATCAATATTCTCGGGAGGCAGCTGCACTTGTTCATAGACCTTGATCCCGCCGTCGTGTTTGCACATTTCACGCACTTTCGCGTCGTAATATTCCTTGCGCGCTGTCGGCACTCCCCACCAGAGCAAGAAAAGGACGGCGGCAGACGACAGAATCCAGTGCCCTCGAACAAAACTAAACGCCCTTCCAAGCGGACTCCCCATGGGCGATCTCCCAATGCGTTTGCTATTGGTTCAATTCGATCCAAGTGCAAATGCACGACGCGACCGCCGATCGAATTGTGTTGCCTCCGAATAGCGCTGTGATTTGCCTTGCCTGTTGAATGGAATGTGGGAACCTGCGGGAGAATGTCAGCTACACCGACCGCTGCCCCACTCCCCTCCCCGTCCCCACTCCGGTCCCCATGCCTACACCCGCAATGCTCGTCGTGTGCACCGACGTCGTCAGTGTCGGCATCGGAACCGGCTGCGGCTCGCTTCCGCCGTGGTCGTGCCCCAGGTCGCCGCTGTCATGGAAATCGAGCATCGCGCTCGACAGGTCGCTTGGTGTCACGCCGATGGCGCTCAGGTCCGATGGGCGAGCGGCTGCCACGACATCCGGCGACTCCGGCACGCCGGCGAATGCGCGCGCCGCCTGGTCCACGATCTCGGGATTGATCAACGTGCCGCCGATGTCGGGAGGTTCGGAAATGCTCTCGGCGGGAGCGTGATTCGCGGGCAATGGGGCCTGGGCGATTCCATCCGAGTTGATGGATTGCGATGCGGTAAGTTCGAGGCTGTTTTCGTTCGTCCGCATTCCCGGCAAAATGGCTGGATCCTGGAGCTCCATCGGTAACGCCGGACTATGGTGAGCCACCGCGGTGTCACCCCCGACCGTTCCTTCGCTCGTGGGTACGGGCGACACCTCTTCCGTGGGCGCGGAAGCATCGCTCGCGACGAGCGCATCGGGCGAGCCGTTCCCCAGTGTTATTCCGAGGTCTCCGTTCTTCCAGTCCTTGATTTTGACGGAGTTGGTCCGTGTGGCACCTCCGTTGGTATAAACGGAGGCATAGAAATCGACGGTGAGCGTTCCTCCCTCTTCAGGATCGCCGGCGAACGTATAGACCGCCCGGCCATCGGCGGAGACGTACTTGCCGTTTGTCCTGTTTGACGCGCCGTCGATCTTGGCGCCGTCGAACCGGAGCTCGCCAAGTCCGTCGCTGTCGACGACTGTGTCCGTGCCATCGCTGGATTTGAGAACATAGACATCCCGGCCCGCGCCGCCGTCCAGACGGTCGTTGCCCGCGCCACCCGTCAGCGTGTCGTCGCCGCGGCCCCCTGCGAGCTCGTCGTTTCCTGCGTCGCCATTCAGTACATCGTCCCCGCGGCCGCC
>JBDTLY010000013.1:0-18745 GCA_039934535.1 Casimicrobiaceae bacterium
CGAAGTGGTTTGCCACGAACCCGAGGCGTAACCCTTCCATCGAGGTGACGTCCACAAGCGGGCTTCGATCACTTGTGGCCGCCCCTCATGTCAAACGCCAGAGCGCATCGCGATGAGTGACGCAATCAATTGCCCGGAATGCGGTGAGCCCCTGCGCGCTAACGATACCTCCACGGAGTTTTCGCTCGGTGGGTATCTTGCCCTGGAACCTGTGGCTTGGCCCGTCTTTTTCCTGGTGCTTTGGGCGCTCTGGTCCTACAAAATCGGGTTGATCGTGGCTATCATCGCCTCCTGCGCGGCCACCACATTCGTCGCTTGGCGTCTGTTTGTGCGGAGTCGTGCTCGTGCGCCAAGTGCGCCGGAACGTTATTCATGCCCAAAGTGCTTGCGCATGTTTGGCGGCCGGCAATTGCGTGTTGCCCAATAGGTCAAGCAAAACCATGCGCTCTAAAGGCCCATCCTGCGCTTTTGGTCGACAACCTGCCTGACCTGATTGAGGCGCTCCTCGACGCAGGATACGAAGTGAAATACGACGGCGAGCCGGTTGCGGGCATTGAAAGAGCGATCACCCTTGACCCATTCGGAAATCGCATTGAACTGGTACAGCCAAATCCAGCAAAACATGCCCCCCTGACCACTCGTTCGCAGTTGCCGCGCCGAGTCCGCTAACGTTGGGCGTGTGCGTCGACACTCTCGCGCAGCCAGCACCTCCGGGACATCATCGCAGATCGCGTACAGAATCGGCGATGAACGGGCGTCGATCCCGGGAAAACGGAGCAAGCGTAAACTCCATCAATCTCCATCGCGAACATTCTCCCCATGCCAAAGGCCTACTGGATTGCTGCGTACCATTCCATCCACGATCCTGAAGCACTTGCTGCCTATGCGAAGCTCGCCGGACCCGCGCTCCAGCAGGCCGGCGGACGGATCCTGGCACGCGGAATCCCGACGCAGGTGTACGAACACGGACTCCGCCAACGCACCGTTCTGATCGAATTCGACAGCGTTGCACAAGCAATCGCCGCGCACGACAGTCCCGAGTATCAGGAGGCTCTACGCATTTTAGGCAAGGCCGTGGATCGGGACTTGCGCATCATCGAGGGTGTTGAATAGAGCGCAACCCAAGACGCTGCCCGCCACCCGCCGAGGCGTCGGACGTGCCGACCCTGCAGAGCGCCGCTCCTGTTCTTGCCTCCCTCGATATCGAGCGCACTGTCGCGTTCTACTGTTCCCGCCTGGGCTTCAGGCAGCTCTACGTCAACCCTGGCGTTTGGGGCATCGTCTCTCGCGACGCCATCCAGCCGCTCCATTACAAACGCAGCCTTGGGGTTCGCGTGAATTTGGAGTTCTTGATCCTGATGGCAACCTCATTACCTTTGCCGAGCGCAGAAACGACTGATTCGGCGTTCGCCGATTACCAATCCAAAATCCGCCGGTGGTTGTGAGGCCAGGTCCGGCGGTCAACATGGGTGACCTCGACCAAACATGACTCAAGACGACCCAGCGACGCTCATTGGCTTTTTTGGCGTCGCGCTGCTGTTGATCGCATTCCTGTTGAATCAGTTCAGGCTGCTGCGTTCCGACGGTTACCTTTACCTGAGCTTCAACTCCGTCGGCGCCGGGCTGGCGTGCTACTCGTCCTTACTCATCAGCTTCATGCCGTTCGTCGTGCTGGAAGGCGTCTGGGCCATCGTTGCACTGGCTGCAATTGCGCGGGCGTTGTTCGTCGGGACGAAGGCCACCGCGCGCTAGGCCCGTACACGGGCATACTCTCGAATGGGGAGGCCGGCTATGAACTTTGCAACCCAAGCGCGCCCTGAACCGGCGACCGGTACGGACATATCGTCCGCGGCGCTTCGCGCCCGCGGCAGGCCGCCAGTTCCCCTGGTTCGTTAGGCGTCACCATGGCAGCCGTCCTGCCTTCCTACGCGCAGATCGTGGAAGCCCTGGCACCCGCCATGCGAGGACTTCCCGGCGTCATCGTCACCATTGACGGCCGCGACGGGGTCGGGAAGACCACGCTCGGCCGGTATCTTGCGTGGCACTTCAACGTGACATTGATCGAGACCGATCTCTTCCTGATCCCGGCGGAGGACTATCTGATTCATCTCGACGATCAAGTCAATCGCATCATCGAGCGTCGCCTTAACATGCCTCGTCCGGTCATTGTCGAAGGGGTTTCACTGCTTCAACTCATGAAGCGCATCAATCGCGTTCCCGATTTTGCGATCTACGTGACCGACCCTGAGCGATCGGGCAGCGAAATAATGGACCACCGCCTTGCCGCATACGAAGAGGCCTTCTTTCCTGCGGATGCCGCAAACATCGTGATTCGGTTGGGCATCGATGACGCCTGACCGGCCGATCAGGTGGGACGCCGGACTCTCCGTAAAACGCCCGCCCGCGCGTTAATCCGCGAACAATCGCAAATGCCCCTTCTTGGACAAGCCGCGATGCTCCTGTCGTTCGATATCGCTCAGGAAGCGATCCCCGAGCACGACGACTGGCATACGCACGAGCATCTCCCGGAAAGGCTCTCCATTCCGGGTTTCCTCCGGGGAACCCGGTGGGTTGCGCTGCGCGGGCAGCCCCGGTATTTCGTGATGTATGAGGTCAAGGAACTCGCTACCCTGACGTCCGAAGCCTATCTCGAGCGGCTGAACCATCCGAGCCCCTGGACTTCCAAAATGATGCCGCATTATCGGGGCATGACGCGAGGCTTCTGTTCGGTGACGGGCAGTTTCGGCTTCGGGATCGGCCTTGTCGGATTATCGCTGCGCTTCAAGCCAGCGACCGGCGCGGAGTCGTCGCTACGCATGCGGCTGCTCGAGGACATCCTGCCGCGGCTTCCCTCGAGGCCGGGAATCGGCAGCGTTCATCTGTTCGAAGGTGTGCTGGCGCCCGAAGTGACGAACGAACAGCGCATTCGTGGTGTCGACGCGGGAATCGACTGGGCGCTTTTGCTCACCGGATACAGTGAAGACGCGCTGACGAGGCTGCTGCATGCCGACCTTGACCTTGGGCAACTGACACAGCATGGCGCCCAAGGCGTACTTGATGCAATGTATCGACTGGAGTATCTGCTTACCGACCGCGAGGTCAACGCCTGACCCGGCGGATTCGGATTCCCCGCCTGTTGCCCTTATACTTCAGACGCCCGCACACCGGAGCCGGCGATGTCCGCTGATGTTGCACCCCCGAGCGCCGCCGTCCCGCCCAGGTCCGCGTTTGTAACGGTGGTTGCCTGGATCTTCATCGTCGGCACCGGGGTCGGCGTCTGCGTTTCGATTCTCCAGGCGATCATGTTCGTTTTCATTGTCCCGACCGAAGCGTTCTGGTCCGCATCGAACATGTCGCTCGATCCTGATCAAACGCCGGCCATCGTTCTATTCATCGCCGGGCATATGTTGCTTGTCTTCGGCGTTCTCTGGTCCATCGCCGTCGTCACCTTGATCGCCGCGATTGGTCTACTCCGCCGCAAGAACTGGGCACGCCTCGCCTTCATCGGCCTCATGGGACTTGCGATCCTCTGCAATTTCGGCGGCCTTTGGCTGGAGGCTGAAATATTTTCCTCCTCGGCATTGTCGGCGATCGGCCTGTCGGTTCTGTTCGCCTGGATTATCAAGCGCCTGGCTTCCCGGACGGCAGGAGCAGAATTCGATGCGCTCTGACCGGGCCGTCAACGCGGACGAATGACAATCAATTGCGAGGCCTCGACCCCATGGACACCGCCCTCCCCATCATCGACGTTCAGCAAGCCCTTTGCTCGGGCGAATATGCGGCTTTTGAATCGACGCAGGTCGTCGAGCGGATCAACCCGGTGTCTCGCCGCGCCCCCGCACTCCGGGCGTCCGAGGTACGATTCGATGTCTGACGCCATGCCGAACCTGGATCCACGCATCTTCTTTGCCGCCGAGCGCACGCTGCTCGCATGGCTGCGCACCGGTCTCACGATCATCGCCCTGGGTTTCGTCGTCGCCCGATTCGGGCTGTTCCTGCAGCTGCTGTCGGCGCAAACGGTTGCCGGTTCCGCTCATGCCCAGTCCGGCCCCTCGGCGGCGCTGGGCGTGGCGTTCGTGGTCGTGGGCGCGATGGCCATCCTCGCCGCCACCGTCCAGCACCAGCGTTATATTTCGACCCTTCCGCAATCCGATCTGCCCGCGTCCTACAGCCGGACGTTCGCGGTTGCGCTTTCGGCATTGATCGGCGTCATGGGCCTGCTCCTCGCGGCCTACCTTTCCTTTTCGCACGCATCATGAAGGACACGCACTGCCCCCGCTGCGGCGCCGTGCGCGGAACACACGATGCCCACGCCACAGACGATTGAGCGATTCATTGCGCGAGTCGAGCAGAATGCGCACGCCGAAGCCATCGAGGAGTTCTACGCGGTGGACGCTTCGATGCAGGAAAATGAGGCTCCGCCGCGCACAGGGCGCGATCTACTCGTGGCGAACGAGCGGCGCGTCCTCGCGCGAGCGAAGACGGTGTCGTCGGCATGCGTGCGGCCGGTGTTCGTCGACGGCGACCGGGTGGTGGTTCGCTGGATCTTCGAATTCGAATGGCTGGATGGGACATTCACGCGCATGGAGGAGCTCGCGTACCAGCGCTGGGTGGGCGAGCGCATTGTGGAGGAGCGTTTCTTCTACGATCGGACACAGCTTGTTCCGCGCATACAGCGGCCCAAGCCGCGCGTGACGTGGCCTGAGGCTTGATGCGGGACGCATCACCCGATGATCGCACCACCCGCATTCGAGTCGGTTCCCGAGCGCGTTGCGCGGCTTGGCGACGTCGCCTTCTGGTGGCCGCATCTCGCGGAAATTCTGAAGCGTCACAACCTGCTCGGCGCCGCGCACGAGGCCCTAGCAGGACACAATCCGACGTACCCGACCTTTCTTCATGGCGACGTCGTGGTCAAGCTCTTCGGCCACACCCGCGGGTGGCGCGCGAGTCACGCGGCCGAACGCGCGGCACTTCACCTGGTTGCGTCCGACCCGCGGATCGTCGCGCCCAAACTGCTGGCCGCGGGCACGTTATTCGCGGAGGCCGAGGCCCCCTGGCCCTATCTGGTCATGACCCGCGTAACCGGCGTCGCCTCGTGGCGTGCCGAATTGTCGGCGGAGAGACGGCTTTCGCTCGCAGCGGAATTGGGAAGGCAGGTTCGGCTCGTGCACGCATTGCGGCCTTCGATCGATCTCTCGCGCGCAGCCGAGCCCGCGGCGAACGCGACGGCAGCGGCGGCGCATAGTTCATTGCCGCCTCATCTGATTGGGCAAATAGCCGACTACCTCGCCAGGCTAGGGCCATTTGATCGCGTTTTCGTCCATGGCGACCTGGTCGCGAGCCACGTGTTCGTCGACAACGGCCGCCTCAGCGGAATCATCGACTGGGGTGACGCGACGGTGACCGACCCGCACTACGAATTGATCCAGCTCTACCGCGACATGTTCGGCTGCGACAAGGCGCTGTTTCGCGCCTTTCTGGCGGCCAGCGACTGGCCGGTCGGCAAGGACTTCCCCCATCGAACGCTGGGTCTTGCGTTACACCGCCAGGCCGTCGGCCTCGCGCAGCATCACACCATGGACGTCTTCGAGCCCATCGCGGCACTGCTGCCGCTCGAGGATTTCAGTACACTCGACGAACTCGCGACCGCGCTCTTCGCCGTCTAGAGGCCCACTTGCTGATCAAAGGCAGATGCCACTGCGGAAACATTGCCTTCGAGCTCGAGTGGGGCGGCGACCCGCTCGCGATTCCCGCGCGCGCTTGCGGCTGCTCGTTTTGCGTCAAGCACGGAGGCGTCTGGACGTCGAATCCGAAGTCCCGACTGACGGTCACTGTCGCCGATCCCGCGCTCGTGTCAAAGTACGCGTTCGGGACCCGGACCGCGACGTTTCATGTCTGTTCGCGCTGCGGCGTGGTGCCGTTCGTCACGAGCGAAATCGCGAATCGGGTCTACGCGGTCGTCAACGTGAACGCATTGGAGAACGTCGATCAGGCGCGCCTCCACAGGGCGGCCGCGAACTTCGACGGCGAAGAAGTCGAATCCCGGCTTGCGCGTCGTTCTCGCAACTGGATTGGAAAAGTTCGAATCGCCGGCGCGCGCGACTGAACCCGCGCACGTTAATCGCAGGCTCTACACTACGAGGAGAACTCAGATGGAAACGGGAAAGAGCTACAGCGGTTCGTGTTTTTGCGGCGCCGTCCGGTTCACCGTCAGCGGCGCGCCGGTTGCGATGGGGTATTGCCATTGCGAGTCCTGTCGACACTGGTCCGGAGGGCCGGTGAATGCCTTCACGCTGTGGAAACCCGATGCGGTGCGAATCACGCAGGGCGCGGAAAACATCGAAACGTTTAACAAGACCGCGCACAGCTATCGAAAGTGGTGCAAGACCTGCGGCGGTCACGTCTTCGCGGAGCATCCCGGAATGGGCCTGACCGACGTGTTCGCGGCCTCCATTCCGGAGTTTCCCTTCAAAGCGGGCGTGCACGTTCACTACCAGGAATCCGTGCTACCGATCAGGGACGGCGTGACGAAACTCAAGGACGTTCCCAAGGAAATGGGAGGGTCCGGCGCCCACATGGCCGAATGATCGGCGGCGGCACCGCATGACCAGCCTCCGCGCCGGCGACTCATGGAACAAGGGCGACCCCGCAGATTGACGCAGGCACCGGACGCTTCCAGAATCACGGCGCAGTTCCACCCAAGGAGGATGTCATGACAGGGCTGTCCGCACTTTGGCTCCCGATCCTGCTTTCGACCGTCATCGTTTTCGTCGCCAGCTCGATCATCCACATGGTCCTGCCCTGGCATAAGACCGATTATCCAAAGGTGCCGGACGAAGACCGCGTGCGCGACGCGCTGCGCCCGTTCGCGATTCCGCCGGGCGACTACATGGTGCCGCGTTGCGAGAACAGCAAGGAGCTGGGCACGCCCGAGTTCGCGGAGAAGCTGAACCAGGGACCGGTGATCGTGATGACCGTGCTGCCGAACGGCCAGTGGTCGATGGGCAGGAACCTCGGCCTGTGGTTTCTGTATTGCGCGGTCGTCGGTCTGTTCGCCGCGTATGTCGCCGGGCGCGCGCTGCCCGCGGGCGCATCCTATGCTCACGTGTTCCAGTTCGTGGGCGCCACCGCGTTTATCGGATATGCACTCGCGCTCTGGCAAATGTCGATCTGGTATCGCCGCGCGTGGACCACGACGATCAAGGCAACGATCGATGGCCTGATCTACGCGCTGCTGACCGCCGGCACGTTCGGATGGCTGTGGCCGCACTAGATCCGTCGCACGTATCGCTCCGCGAGATAACGGCGCAAACGGTCCGGCAGATCACGAGCCTTGCGGTCGGCCCGGAGCAGCAGCGCTTCGTCGCCAGCAATGCGATTTCGCTCGCCGAGGCGCTGTTCAACGCCGAAGCGTGGTACCGCGCCATCTACGTCGACGACGCTCCCGCCGGGTTCGCCATGCTCTACGACGAGTCGCTCCGGGCCGCGGCGCCTTCCACGCCGCAGGTCGGCTTGTGGCGATTCATGGTCGACCGCCGGTTTCAGGGCCGGGGCGTGGGCAGAGCCGCACTCGATCAGATCATCGCGCACGCAAAAAGCAAGGGCCTGTTCACCTCGCTCCTCGTATCCTACGTTCCCGGCCCGGGTTGCCCGGAACCCTTCTACCTGCGCGCGGGTTTCCAGCACACCGGAAAGGTCGAGGACGGCGAAATCGTCCTCGCGCTTCCGCTTGTGAACTAGCGCGCCGATGCAATTGCTTGCCGCCGACGGGCTCGTGCTCGAGCCGCAGATTGCAACCCACGCGGACCAGATGTTTGCCGTCCTTTCGGACCCGGCAATCTACACGTATGAAAACGAGCCGCCGCCCTCGCTCGATTGGCTGCGCGCGCGCTTCGCGAGGCTCGAGACGCGGCACTCCGCGGACGGCGCGGAACAATGGCTCAACTGGGTCATCCGCCCCACCGGAGGCCGGCTCGCCGGCTATGTCCAGGCCACCGTGCGCGCCGACGGGCACGCGCATATCGCGTATGTCCTGTGCAGCACGTTCTGGGGTAGGGGCATTGCCTCGCGCGCGGTGGACGCGATGATCCAGGAGCTCGTCCTGCACTACGGCGTGCACACGCTGTGGGCGGTCTTCAAGACGCCGAATTTTCGCTCGCGCCGGCTGCTCGAACGCATGGCGTTCACCGACGCGCCGCCTGCGGTGCTGGCGCAGCACACCATCGAGCCGGACGAGTCGCTGATGTACAGGCACGCCGTCGATTAGAGGCTCGAAACGTGCCTGGCAAGATCATCCTCCTGAACGGGGCGTCCAGCTCCGGCAAGTCCACGCTGGCGCGGGGGCTGCAGGACGGCCTGGACGAGCCGTTCTGGCACGTCTCGATCGACCACCTGAACGCTGCCGGCGTGCTGCCCGAAGCGCGCATCAAGAGCGGAGAGTTCCCGTGGAGCGCGCTGCGCGAACCGTACTTCGACGGGTTTCACCGCTGCCTGCCGGCGCTCGCGGACGCCGGCAACAACCTCATCGTCGAGCACATCGTCGAGACCGCGGCGTGGATGCGGCGACTGCTGCGCCTGATTGGACACCTCGACGTCTACTTCGTCGGGATTCACTGCCCCCTGCCGGAGCTCGAGCGGCGCGAAAGGGAGCGCGGCGACAGGCGCCTCGGCGACGCCCGGACGGACTACGAGACGACGCACGCGTTTTGCACCTATGACGTCGAGATCGACTCGACGGCGCCGTGGGATCGCAACCTCGACGCCGTCATCTCGGCGTGGCGGACGCGGCGGCGTCCCAGCGCCTTCGACCGGATGGCGGAGCGCGCGGAGGCCCCCTGACGCCACGGCTCCGACCGGCGGCGGAAATGAGACATTTCGCGCGCGCGCCGGAAACCATTATCATTCTCCGGGGATCATAGACAGGCGCCGGCGCGGCGCGCCCGGGCTCGTCCGTTCATGAGGTGCACTCGATGATCAAGCGACTCTCCCTGCTTGCTGTCTTTCTGCCATTCCTGGCCCTGCCTGCGCAGGCCGCGCTGAAGCCGGGCGACGCCGCGCCCGATTTCAGCACGCAGGCGTCACTCGGCGGGAACGTGTTCACGTTTTCGCTTGCCGACGCGCTGAAAAAGGGACCCGTCGTGCTGTACTTCTACCCCGCCGCGTTCACGACGGGGTGCACGATCGAGGCGCACGATTTCGCCGACGCCGTCGACAAATATCGCTCGCTCGGCGCGACGGTGATCGGCGTTTCGGGCGACGATATCGAAAAGCTGAACAAATTCTCCGTCAGCGAGTGCCGCAGCAAGTTCGCCGTGGCGGCGGACCGGAGCCAGAAGATCATGAAATCCTACGACGCCGTCCTGGCAATCCAGCCCGCGTACGCAAACCGTGTGTCGTACGTCATCGCGCCGGATGGCCACATCGTCTACGCATACACGTCACTCAATCCCGAAAAGCACGTCGAGAACACGCTCGACGCGCTGCGGAAGTGGTCTGCGCGGCAGACGAAATAGGCGGCACGGCGCCCATGCACACGGCGAAGAGGCACCCACGGCAAAGGGCCGAATCATGGTTGGCGGAATTCACCGACCCCGGCGGCAATCAGCGTGCCCTCATGAGGGAGGTTACCGTTGGCAGCGCGTGATTTGCGGAAATGTGCGGCCCGCAACCGCATGGCGAGCGAAGTCCTCGTTTTTTGCCTCCTTGCCGCAACGCCGGTTGTCGCGGCAGAACTGGACGGCACGCCGACGGTTGAGCAATTCCAGCGAACGGTGCCACGGTTTCCATACATCGCGCCTCCTGAGCGGGCCGCGACGATCCGGGCGGGTCTCGCACATCTCAAGCGTTGCGCGAACAAGGCCGCCGTCCGGTCGTTGCTTGGCGAGCCGGATTTCGGTCGCGCGACCCGTGCTGCAAAGGGCCCCGGCGACAAATGGATCGGCTCGAGCTGGGTGTATTACCTGTCGAAAAAGGACTCCGGCGCGAATCGCAGCGATTCGCGCGTGGAAATCTTTTTCGACACGGGCGAACGCGCGATCTGGATCGCCCCCAGTCACGTCGAAGGCGTGCGCGAGATCGGCGCCTTCGGCGACCGGTGCGGGTGACTGCTGCCGCGCCGCCCGCCTATTGCGAGTACTTGATGACGTAAAACGTGACGCCCTGCGGTGACGTGATGCCGCCGAAGCGTCCGACGCCCGGGATGTCGCGCGGCGGCACGCAGATTGTCGCGCCCATCGCGGCCGCCTCGCTTGCAGCCTTGTCGACGTCGTTCACGGTGAAGTACGTGCCCCAATGCGGACGCATTGCGCCCATTTCGGGCAGGATCGGCATCATGCCTGCAACGAATGCGTCGCCAAGCTTGAAGGTGGTGTACACGAAGCCCGGCATCGGCATCGCCTCGGCGGTCCAGCCGAAGAGCGCACGGTAGAACTTCGACCCGCGATCGACGTCCGTTGTCATCGTCTCGAACCAGCTGGTCGCGCCGTGCTGCGTGCTGTCGGCGCCGGCGCCCTGGCTTTTTTTCGGTTCCCACACGTCGAACGCCGCGCCGTTGGGGTCGAAGCAGATCGCCATGCGCCCCTGATCCATGATGTCGAAGGCGGGCATCGCCTTGCCGCCGAGCGCGGCCACCTTGGCGACGATCGCGTCTGCGCTGTCGACCTTCACCATGACGCCGATCAGCGGCGGCGTCCCCGGCGGCGTATTCGGGCTCGCGAGATCGAAGATCCCGCCGATGTCGTGCCCGCCGACCTGCATCCGGTGGCCCATTCCCGGCATCTCGACGTAGGTCCAGCCGAGCAGCTTGCCGAAGAATTCGCGCGCCTTCGCCGGTTCGGGCGTGAGCATGTTGATCCAGCAGAATTCGCCCGCCTTGCGTGTGCCTGTCGTCATCGTTGACTCCTTGCGTGATTGATCGGGATCGCCAAGCGCCGCCCTGTCGAGCATGGCGCTCCGGCGTTACGCCAGCGTTGCGAGCAGGCCGTCGAGCTGCGCGTAGCTCGGATCCATGCCTTCCTTCATGCCTGTCGCGAGCGCGGCGTCGCGAATTGCGTGACGCCGGTTCGCGCTGCGTTGGCCATCGCGTTACTCCTCTTCGTCGAGTTGCTGGAGGTAGATGTCGAGGCGCGCGTAGTTCGCGTCCCAGAAGCGCCGGAACTCGCCGGCCCACTCGGCGACCTCCTTGAGCGGCGCGGCTTGGAGCGTGCGCGGACGCCACTGCGCCTCGCGCCCCCGCTGGATCAGCCCCGCGCGCTCGAGCACGCGCAGGTGCTTCGAGACCGCCGGACCGCTCATCTCGAATGGCGCGGACAGCTCCTTGACCGTCGCGGCGCCGTTGGTGAGCCGAGCGAGGATCGCCCGGCGCGTCGGATCGGCGAGCGCGAAAAATGTGGTGCTGAGCGTGTCGGCTGGCGGCGTCATTGAGGAAAAAATGTGGGCTCGTCAGAAACTTATCGGTTATCTAACCTGAAGGTTATATTAAGAATACCGAGCTGTCAAGGCCCTGGCCGGCAGTTTGGCGCCGGACACTGAGCAGCGCCCCGGCATTCGGTTACGCTGTCGCTCGAGGTACCCCACCAATGCAATGGGATTCCCATGAACGACGAGAAAATTACGGTACGTGTGACCTCGACCGGGCAGACGCTCGACGTCGTCGTGCTGACGAAGCGCGCCGAAGCGATCGAGGTGGTCCTGGGCGAAGGCGTGCACAGCGTGCGCTGCATGCTTTCACCCACGCGTAACGGCCTTGCCTACGCCGGCAGCGCGATGGGGCGCGAGATCGTCTACGAGCGCGCTCGCGGCCAGGTCAAGGCGGATCTCGACCGGGTCAGCACGAACCAGGTGAATTTCAAGCGGCGCTGATCCCGGCCCCGTTGGAGAATCCATGCGCATCGCATTGAACGTTGTCGGCGTCCTGCTCGTGGTCCTTGGCGCGATCTGGTTCCTGCAGGGCATCAACGTGCTGCCGGGAAGCTTCATGACCGGGCAACTGCAGTGGGCGATCTATGGCGGGATCGCCTTCGTCGCGGGGCTCGCCGCGCTGATCGCGGCCCGACGGATTCGCCGGCCGCCTGCCGCCCGATGACTACCGCGCACGCGCCGGAAGCCGTCGTCCAGCGCCAGGTCGACGCCTACAACGCGCGCGATCTCGCGCGCTTCATCGCCGAATACAGCGACGACATCCGGATCTTCCGCCTGCCCTCGAACGTGCCCGCCATTTCCGGCAAGGCGGCGCTGGCGGACTTCTATTCGACGCAGCGATTCAACCTTGCGGGCCTGCACGCCAAAATCGTCAATCGAATGGTCTTCGGCAACAAGGTCATCGACCACGAGCGCATCACCGGCGTGCGCGAGCAGCCGTTCGAAGTGGCCGCCGTGTACGAGGTCGTCGACGGACGGATTGCGTGCGCCTGGTTCCACGCGGCCGAATGACGGCCCAACGCCGTCGACAACCCGGGGCATCGTGACCGCGTTCGAGAAAACTGTCCTGACCGCCGACCGAGTCAGCCTGCGGCGCGTCACCGAGTCCGACACGACCGCCTTGTTCGAAATGTTCTCGCATCCCGAAGTGATGCGTTACTGGAGCCGGCCCGCGATGACCGCGCAGGCGGAGGCCGAAGCGCTCGTGCAGCAGATATTGGCGGACTACGAAACCGGCGACAACCTGCCGCTTGCCATCGAGCGCAACAGCGACGGCGTCTTCATCGGCGGCTGCACGCTGCATCACTTTCACACTGCCAGCCGCCGCGCCGAAATCGGCTACTCGCTCGCGCGTCCCTATTGGGGCCAGGGCTACATGCACGAGGCGCTGCAGACGTTCGTCCAGTACGCGTTCGAGACGCTCGGTCTCAATCGCCTGGAAGCGGATATCGATCCCCGGAATGCGGCCTCGGCACGGAGCCTCGAACGTCTCGGGTTCATCAAGGAAGGCCACTTGCGCGAACGCTGGATCGTGAGCGGTGAAGTGTCGGACACGGGCTTCTATGGCTTGTTGCACGGCAATTGGCTTCGATCGCGTCGCGGCGCATGACGCGTCGATCGAGCGTCGAGATTGCTTCGTATTGTCCCGATTGGCCGCGAACGTTCGAGGCCGAGCGAATCGCGCTTGCCGAAATCTTTCCGCAGTCCGCGTTTCGGATCGAGCATGTCGGCAGCACCGCGGTTCGCGAGCTCCCCGCGAAACCGATCGTCGACATCCTGATCGGCGCCGGTTCGCTGGCGGAGATCGAGGCGCGAATCCGGGAAATGGAGGCGCACGGCTACCGATACGTGCCCGAATACGAGGCCGTGCTTCCGCAGCGCAGGTATTTTACAAAGCCGAAGGACCCGCCGCGGCGATTTCATGTGCATGCCGTTGAAATCGACAGTCGTTTCTGGGCGGAGCACCTGCTGTTCCGCGACGCACTGCGCGCCGACCGCGCACTTGCGGCAGAGTACGGCGCATTGAAGATCGCGCTGGCGACGCGCTTTGGCGACGATCGCGAAGCGTATACCGACGCCAAGACTCCGTTCATCCAGGCAGTGCTGCGGCGTGCGCGACAATAACAACATGGCAGGCTACTCGGGCACGCCACTGGCGCAGAAGCTCGGCATCAAGGCCGGAAGCACGATCTTCCTCGCCGGGACGCCGCCGGGTTACCTGGACACGCTCGCGCCCCTCCCGCCCGACGTTCAGCTTGCGCGCCGGCTGGCGGCGTCGGTCGACATCGCCCAAGTATTCACCACGGGCAAGGCCACGCTGGCGAAAGCGCTTGCCGGCTTTCGCCGGACGCTGAAGCCAACCGCCGTCGTCTGGGTGTCGTGGCCGAAACAGGCGTCCAAGGTGCCGACCGATGTTTCCGAGAACACCGTGCGCGAGGTCGCGCTTCCGCTCGGCTTCGTCGACGTCAAGGTCTGCGCGATCGATGCCGTCTGGTCAGGCCTGAAGCTCGTCGTCCGCAAGGAGCTTCGATGACGCCGATATTGCCTAAACGAGCAACGTCGCCTAGATTATCGGGAGCGTCAAGGCAACCACCATCGCGATGCCCGTGACCCACAACCTTGCAACTCCGGCTTCCGCGGATGTGATTCGCCTTCGCGCGCTGTGCGTCGAGCTGCGCGACTGGCTTGCCGCCGCAAAGCACACGGCCGACGACGAGATCCGCGTGTATCCCACGCCGATCCCGCGCTGCGATGCCCAATTCAATTACGTCTACGAACAGCGCGCGCGGCTCGCACAATGGCTTGCGCGCGCGAATGCCGCCATGGAAACGGACGACGCTTCGAGCAAGCTCGAGAGCTTGCTCGCCGAATTCGCCGCATCTCCTCCGCTCGGCGCCGGCGCGGACGAGTTGCACCTGCGCGAGCGATTGCGCGCGCAGCTTGCGTTGACCTCGCCTGGTTCAGAGTCGCGGGAGCGCTGAATGGCGAGAAATGTGGCCGGCGTGCTCGGCGCGCTGATCGTGTGGATGGCGATCGTCACGCTCGGCAACCTTTTGCTGCGTTACGCATGGGCCGACTACGCCGTGGTCGAAAAGGCGATGACGTTCACGGCGGCGATGATGGCGGCGCGGCTCGCCCTCGGCGTGCTGGCATCTCTTGGCGCCGGTTATTGCGGTGCGTGGATCACGCGCCGCAACGACCGCGTCCTTGCGATCGTCACGATCCTGCTGGTCCTGCTGTTCATCCCGGTGCACTACGGTCTCTGGAACAATTTTCCGCTCTGGTACCACCTCACATTCTTTGCCTCGCTCGTCATCATGACGCCGCTGGGCGCAAGACTGTTTCGGTCCGGCGATGGGCGCTAAGGCTGCGCTGCAGCTGATCCAACCGACGCTCGAAGCCCTGCCGGCGTACGCGGCGGCGCTTTCACGCGGTTGGTCGCCCGACAACATCCGCGGCGAGGTCGCCGCGCGCGAGCAGCTTGCGAAAATTGACGCCGACGCAACGGCGTTCGTCGCCCAGCAGAGCGACCGCGACGCCAAAGGTCCGCCGATCAAGCTTCCCGATGGCTCAACCGCCGCGCGCATTCCCGGATACCAGATGTGGATGTGGGACGGTGAGTTCTGCGGATCGATCGGCTTTCGCTGGCAGCCGGGCACGTCCGCGCTGCCGCCCCATGTGCTGGGACACATCGGTTACGCGGTCGTGCCATGGAAACGCAGACGCGGTTTCGCGACGGCGGCGCTCGGCATGATCCTCCCGCGTGCGCGGGCGGAGGGTCTGGCGTTTGTCGAGATCACGACAGACGCGGACAATCCCGCGTCGCAACGCGTCATTCTCGCGAATGGCGGCGTGCTGATCGGCCCTTACACGAAGCCGCCGCAATACGGGGGTGCCGACAATGGCCTCAAATACCGCATCGATCTGACGGTGCGCTGATCGCGCCGGCACGAAGCCGATGGAGCGCCCTTTGCCATCCGGCCCCCGGCGGGAGTACGCTAGCCGGCTCGGGGCCTGCCCCGTGGACCTCGCAGTACCGGATGGAGGAACGTGGAGCCAATCGCCGTCCTCATCGTGCTGCCGATCGCCATCGGCATCGTGTCGGAACTCATCTTCCGCGACACGACCCATGCGACGCTCGCCGCGGCCATCGGCACGACGGTGGCGCTCGTCGTGTGCATGCGGCTGCTCGCCCCCGCGGAAATGTGGACCTGGCTCGCCGTCCTGCTGGTCTCGCCGCTCGCGATCGCGGCGGCGCTGGCGGCGGTGCTGGCCGTCTACGGGCGCTCGCAGGCCCACCGCCGGAGACGACGGCACGATGCCTGACGTCCGCGCCGGCCGCGCTGTCGTGCTGATTCGACACACTCGATGACTCCTGGCGGCAAGCAACCGGATCACGCACGACTCGATCGTATCGTCGCCGACGCGCGGCGCGCGCGCGACGTGCGCGAGCAGGACTACCGCGAGCGGGCACTCAAGATCTATCCATGGATCTGCGGCCGCTGCGCGCGTGAATTCGACCGCGCAACCGTCCAGCAGCTTACCGTCCATCACCGCGACCACAACCACGACAACAACCCGCCGGACGGCAGCAACTGGGAATTGCTGTGCGTCTACTGCCACGACAACGAGCATCAGCGGCAGGTCGAGCACGCGCGGGGCATCGCCGCGGGATCGTCCGGCGGTTCGGCGGCGGCGACGCACAAGCCGTTCGCGGGGCTCGACGCGCTCCTCAAGCGAGGAAAATGAGCGCCCGCGTGCTGGCCGATGGCATGGTCGCGCTGCACGCACTCTTCGTTGTCTTTGTGGTCGCCGGCGGCGCGCTCGTCGTCTGGCGGCCGCGCTTTGCGTTCCTGCACCTGCCGGCGGCGGCCTGGGGCGCATGGGTCGAGTTCACGGCCACGATCTGTCCGCTGACTCCCCTCGAAAACGAATGGCGGCACGCGGCCGGCGACGCCGGGTACCAAGGCGGGTTCGTCGAGCACTACCTCATCCCCGTGCTCTATCCGGAGGGCCTGACCTCGCGCATGCAGCTCGCCTTCGGCATCGCCGTGGTCGCGGTCAACGTCGCGTTGTACGGCCTCGCGTGGTGGCGCGTCCAGCGCCGATAACGGATCCCGGAGTGCCAAAAATTCCCGCCGCAGAGCGCGATTTGCGCGACAATCACGCTCGACCACGGCGCGAACCGCGCCAGGAGGAGAATTGACATGGTGCTCTGCCCCGTTGCCATCGCCGTCGGCTGCAAGAAATGCCCGGTCTTTTCAGTTTGCCCAGTGAAAAGCATCATTGGCGACTACAAGCCCGGCGAGGACAAGGATGCCGCCAAGTCCGGCAAGGGAAAGGCCGGCGCGAAGTCGTCGAAGTAATTTGCCGGGCGCGGCAAGCGCCGAAGAGCGCCGCCGTATCACTTGAGGAGGCCGGGGTCGCCATCCCCGGGCAACGTCGATGTCCTACGCCGCCATTACCGGATGGGGCAAGTGCATGCCCCCATCCGTCCTGTCCAACGCCGATCTCGCGACGTTCCTCGAGACGGACGACGAGTGGATCACCACGCGCACCGGGATCCACGAGCGGCGTGTTTCACATGTCTCCGGAATCGACATGGCGCATGTCGCGTCGCTGCGCGCGCTCGCCTGCGCGGGGCTCGATGCGGCGGATGTCGAGCTCATCGTTTACGGCAGCTGCTCGAACGACGAGGCGGTGCCGAACTCCGCGTCAGGCCTGCAATTCAAACTCGGTGCAGCGCATGCCGCGGCGATGGACGTCAACACCGCGTGCACGAGCTTTCTGTACTCGCTGTCGACCGCCACTGCGATGATCCGCACCGGCGTCGTGAAGAACGCGGTCGTGGTGGGCGTCGAGCTCATCTCGCCGTTCATGGACTGGGCCAACCGCGGCGTCGCGGTGCTCTTCGGCGACGGCTGCGCGGCCGTCGTGCTGCAGGCGACCGACCGCAAGGAAGGCGTGCTCGCCGAGAAACTCGGCTGCTACGCCGACGCGCGGCAGATCCTCCGCGTGCGCGGCATGGGCACGACCTACGCCAACCACGGCGTCCGGCTCGGCGACACGCTGTGGGATTTCGACGGCCAGGAGATCTTCAAGCGCGCCGTGCACGGCATGGTCAGCGCATCGCAGGACGTGCTCGCGCGGTCAGGCCACGCCGTCGGCGAGATCGACCTCGTCGTTCCGCATCAGGCCAACTTGCGCATCATCGAAGCAGTGGCGAAACGCATCGGCGCGCCGATGGACCGCGTGTTCCTGACCGTTGAGCGCTACGGCAACATGTCCGCCGCCACGGTTCCGGTCGCGCTCGTCGACGCGCTGGAGGAAGGCCGGGTCAAGCCAGGAGCGCTCGTCATGACGCCCGCGTTCGGCGGCGGCCTCACGTGGTGCTCGCACCTCATCCGCTGGGGCGAGCGGACGACCCCGCTCGCGACAACAACGGTCGACCTGCCGCCGCCGACGCAGACGGCGCTCGAGCGGATCCGCGAATTGATGGCGCTGAAGGAGCCGCACGGGCGCTCCAGCGCCGGGCTCATGGCGGCGAAGCTCGCGGAGACCGGCTAAGTATTGACCAGTTTGCGGTGCGCCTGGACGCTCATCAGCAGCCCGAGGCCGATGAAGAGCGAGATAAGCGCAGTGCCGCCGTAGGACACGAGCGGCAGCGGCACGCCGACCACCGGCAGCACGCCGCTCACCATCCCCATGTTGACGAACGCGTAGGTGAAGAACATCAGCGTCACCGCCCCGGCGATGAGGCGCGCGAACATCGTCGACGCGTTCGCGGTGATCATCATTCCGCGGCCGATCAGGAGCAGGTAGAGGACGAGCAGCACCGCGTTACCGATCAGCCCGAACTCTTCGCCGAACACGGCGAAGACAAAGTCCGTGTGCCGCTCGGGCAGGAAGTCGAGGTGCGTCTGCGTGCCGTTCATCCAGCCCTTGCCCACGACGCCACCTGAACCCAGCGCGATCGACGCCTGCGACGAGTGGTAGCCGGTGCCGAGCGGATCGCGCGTGGGGTCGATGAACGTGAGCAGGCGTTCGCGCTGGTAATCGTGCAAATACGGCCACACGAGCGGCGCGGCGGCCGCGCCCAGCACCGTCAGGCCGACGATGATTTTCCACGACAGGCCGGCGAGATAGAGCACGTAGAAGCCCGACGCAGCGATCAGCAGCGCCGTGCCGAGATCGGGTTGGCGCTTGATGAGCCAGACCGGGACGGCGATCAATATCGCGGTGAGCACGAAGTCCGTCCAGCCGATGCGGCCCTCGAACTTCTGGAAGTACCACGCGAGCATCAGCGGCAGCGCGATCTTCATGAGCT
>JBDTLY010000014.1:0-18662 GCA_039934535.1 Casimicrobiaceae bacterium
CGTCGTCCGCGCCGACGCCGAAGCGCGCGGCGAGTGCCGACTTGAGCGCGAACCCGTTGCCGTCGGGATAGCGTGACAGGTCTTCAACGGCGGCGGCGATCGCCTTGCGCACCGCAGGCCCCGCCCCGCGGGGATTCTCATTCGAGGCGAGCTTGACGATCGTCGACGGGTCGAGCCCGAATTCGCGCGCGAGTTCATCGATCGGCTTGCCGGCGACATAACGCGCGATACCGCGGACATAGTCCGGCGCCAGCAAAGACGGGTCGGACGAGCGGATGCGCGTGCTTTCGGGGGTCATTTCGTTCGGCACAAAACCTTCCTAATAAATCGCTGCAGGATACGACCCTAACATCTTGATAAAAGGCGCTTTTTCACGAAGCTCAGAAAGCGCTGCGGCGACCGGGGCATCCGTGACGTGGCCGACCAGGTCGACGAAAAAGAGATATTCCCAAAGGCCGGTGCGCGCCGGCCGGGATTCGAGGCGAGACATGCTGACGCCGTGTTTCGCGATCGGTTCGAGCAGTCCGTAGACGGCGCCCGGACGGTTGGGCGCGGACATCACAATCGACGTCTCGTCGCGGCCCGACGCAGGCACGCTTTGCGAACCCAGCACCCAGAAACGCGTCGTGTTGTTCGGCTCGTCCTCGATGTGCGGCGCGAGGACGCCGAGCCCGTAGATCGTCGCGGCGATCTCGCTCGCGATGGCCGCGGTGCCCGGTTCGGCGGCGGCGAGGCGCGCGGCTTCGGCGTTGCTTGCCACGGCAACGCGGGCCGCCGCGGGCAGGTGGCGCGCCAGCCACTGGACGCACTGCGCGAGCGATTGCGCATGCGAATACACGCGCGTGACCTCGGCGAGCGATGCCGAATTCGACAGGAGGTTCTGCCGCACGCGCAGCTTGATCTCGCCGCAGATGGACAGCGGCGTCTGGCACATGAGATCGAGCGTCCTGCCGACCGCGCCCTCGGTGGAATTCTCGACCGGGACAACGGCGTAGTCGGTCTGCCCGCCTTCGGCCGCGCGGAACACTTCGTCGATCGTCGCGTACGGCTCGCCGTGCACGAACTTGCCGAAGTGCTTGGCGACCGCCGCGTGCGAGAACGTGCCTGCCGGGCCGAGATACGCGATGCGCATCGGCTGCTCCAGCGCAAGGCATGCCGACATCACCTGGCGGAAGACGATGGCGACCGCATCGTTCGGGAGTGGACCGCGGTTTTCGGCCTGCAGGCGCGACAGCACCTGTGCCTCCCGTTCCGGCCGGTAGGCGGCGCCCCCCGCCTTCAGACCGCCGATCGCCTGCGCGTGCGCAGCGCGCGCGTTGAGCTTTTCGAGGAGGTCGCGGTCGAGCGCGTCGATCGCCGCCCGGTGGCGGGCCAGCTCCTGCTCGCGGTCCTCAGCCGGCGGCATCGCGGCCTACTCGTCGTCTTCTTCTTCGCGCTCGACGACACGCTCGAGGCCGGCGAGCTTTTCGCCTTCGCCGAGGTTGATCAGCGTGACGCCCTGGGTCGAGCGGCTCATTTCGCGGATCGATTTCACGGGGGTGCGGATCAGCACGCCGCCCGTCGAGATCAGCATCACCTCGTCGTCCGGCCGGACCAGCGCGGCGGCGACGACGGTGCCGTTGCGCTCGGTCTGCTGGATCGCGATCATGCCCTTGGTGCCGCGGCCGTGGCGCGTGTACTCGACAATGGGCGTGCGCTTGCCGTACCCGTTTTCGGTCGCGGTGAGGACGGACTCCTCTTCGTCCATCGCGACCAGCATCGAGATCACGCGGTGCTTCTTGTCGAGCATCATCCCGCGCACGCCATGCGCGAGCCGGCCCATCGGGCGGACATCGTTTTCGTCGAAGCGCACCGCCTTGCCGGCGGAGGAGAACAGCATCACGTCGTGCTTGCCGTCGGTCAGCGCGGCGCCGATCAGCGCGTCGCCGTCGGCGAGGTCGACGGCGATGATGCCCGAGGTCCGCGGCCGCGAGAAATCGGACAGCGGCGTCTTCTTCACCGTCCCCATCGCGGTGGCCATGAACACGAACTCGTTTTCGGTGAATTCCTTCACCGGCAGGACCGCGGTGATCTTTTCGTTCTCGGCGAGCGGAACCAGGTTGACGATCGGCTTGCCGCGCGCGGCGCGCTGGCCCTGCGGCACGTTGTAGACCTTGAGCCAGTACACGCGCCCGCGGTTGGAGAAGCACAGGATGAAGTCGTGGGTGTTGGCGATGAACATGCGGTCGACGAAGTCGTCTTCCTTGGTCGCGGTGGCCTGCTTGCCGCGCCCGCCGCGCTTTTGCGCGCGGTATTCGTCGACCGGCTGCGCCTTCATGTACCCGCCGTGCGACAGCGTGACCACCATGTCCTCGGGCGCGATCAGGTCCTCCATCGACAGGTCCACGCCTTGAGCGACGATTTCCGATCGCCGCGTGTCGCCGAACTGGTCGCGGATGCCCTTCAATTCGTCGCGCACGATGACGGTCACGCGGTCGGGATTCGCGAGGATGTCGATGAGGTCGACGATCTGCGCCATCACGTCCTTGTATTCGCCGAAGAGCTTGTCCTGCTCGAGGCCGGTCAGGCGCTGGAGGCGCAGCTCGAGGATCGCCTGCGCTTGCGCGTCGGAGAGCCGGTAGCCGTTCGCCTTGTCCTGCCAGCCGAACTCGAGCGGCAGGCCCTCGGGACGCGCGGCATCTGCCGCGGCGCGCTTCAACATGTCCTCGACCAGCGGCGAGCGCCAGGTCTTCGCCATCAGCGCCGACTTGGCCTCCGGCGGCGTCTGCGCCGCCTTGATGAGCGCGATGATCTCGTCGACGTTCGACAGCGCGACGGCGAGGCCTTCCAGGATATGGCCGCGTTCCCGCGCCTTGCGCAGCTCGAAGCGCGTGCGCCGCACGACGACCTCGCGGCGGTGCTGCAGGAAGTACTCGAGGAACTGCTTCAGGTTGAGGACCCTCGGCGCGCCGTCGACCAGCGCGACCATGTTCATCCCGAAGCTGTCCTGCAGCTGGGTGAGCTTGAAGAGGTTGTTCTGGACGATCTCGGCGAGCTCGCCGCGCTTGAGCTCGATCACCACGCGCATGCCGGATTTGTCCGACTCGTCGCGCAGGTCGGAGATGCCCTCGAGCTTCTTGTCGCGGACCAGCTCGCCGATGCGGATCAGCAAGTTCGCCTTGTTCACCTGGTAGGGGATCTCGTCGACGATGATCGCCTGGCGCTCGCCCTTGCCGATCTCCTCGACATGCATGCGCGCGCGGATCACGACGCGGCCGCGGCCCGTTCGATAGCCTTCGCGCACGCCCTCCGTGCCGTAGATGATCCCGGCCGTGGGGAAATCCGGCGCCGGCACGATGTCGACCAATTCGTCGATCGTGATGCCGGGGTTGCCGATGACCGCGAGGCACGCGCCGATCACTTCGGTGATGTTGTGCGGCGGGATGTTGGTCGCCATCCCGACCGCGATGCCGGAGCTGCCGTTGATGAGCAGGTTGGGCAGCCGCGAGGGCAGCACCGCCGGCTCCTGCTCCTTGCCGTCGTAATTCGGGGCGAAGTCGACGGTGTCCTTGTCGATGTCCTCGAGCAGCTCGTTGGCGATCTTCTGCAGCCGGCACTCGGTGTAGCGCATCGCCGCGGCGTTGTCGCCGTCGACCGAGCCGAAGTTGCCCTGCCCGTCGATCAGCGGATAGCGCAGCGAGAAGTCCTGGGCCATCCGCACGAGCGTGTCGTAGATCGCCATGTCGCCGTGCGGGTGGTACTTGCCCATCACGTCGCCGACCACGCGCGCGCACTTCACGTAGGGCCGGTTGAAAACGATGTTGGCCTCGTGCATCGCGAAGAGCACCCGGCGGTGCACCGGCTTGAGGCCGTCACGGACGTCCGGCAGCGCACGCCCCACGATCACGCTCATCGCGTAATCGAGGTAGGAATGCCGCATTTCGGCTTCGAGGCTTACGGGAAGGGTTTCTTTGGCAAACTGCTCCATGGGCGGGGATTTCTTCCTCGAATCGCGTTAGATGATGATCGTCCGGGCTGGCGCGGGCCGGCTTCGGCACGGCCCAACGGGTGCCTGGCGGGCATCCGGCCGGGTGCGGGCAGCCGCAGGTTGCGCGGTCATCCGACGGCGGGGCCTACCAGATCCCAAGGGCATCGGAGAGCCTTGAAAATACAAAATTTTATCACGGCGTTGCATTGCCGCGACAGTCGTTGGCGTCCTGTTGCGGAAACCCCGTTTTCTTTTGCACCCCCCCAACCCCTGTGCTATAGTTTTTGTGGAAACAAGGGATTCGGCGCGTATGCGTCCCGGGAACGTGTGTGGGGCGGCGCGGGAATCTACTAAGTTTGCAGAAGAACTCGTTCAAAACCAAAGCCAAAGGGGTGAAACAATGACTCGTCGTCTCGTAACCGGTGCCGTCATCGGCGCGCTTGCCGCGGTTATGTCCGCCGGCGCAGCCGCGCAAGGGATGAAGGCAGACCCGAAGAGTTACGTTCCGGGTGTCGCGGGGTGCAACACGACCAATTGCGGTTACTGGCTTTCTGCCACCGGTACGCCCGCCAACAACGTCGTCAAGAGCGGTTCCTACAACGGCGGCGCCGGACTGTCCGGCAACCTCTGCTGGCGCACCGGGTATTGGGCGCCGAGCATGGCGATCGAGCAATGCGACCCCGACCTCGTTCCGAAGCCCGCTCCTCCGGCGCCCGCGCCCGCCATGACGCCGCCGAAGCCGCCTGCGCCGCCGCCGCCGGCCCCGCCGATGGCCCCGCAAGTGCAGAAGATCACGCTGGCCTCGAAGGCGCTGTTCGACTTCGACAAGGCGGTTCTGAAGCCCGAAGGCAAGGCCGCGATCGACAGCCAAATCATCAGCAAGCTGTCGGGCGTGCAGAAGCTCGAACTGGTGCTCGTCACCGGTCACACCGATCCGATCGGTTCGCAAGCCTACAACCAGAAGCTCTCGGAACGCCGCGCTGACGCGGTCCGCGACTACCTGGTGTCGAAGGGCGTCCCGAAAGACAAGATCGAAACCCTCGGCATGGGCAAGACGCAGCCGATCCCGGGCGTGGTGTGCAATCAGAAGAATCTGAAGGAAAAGATTGCCTGCTTCGCACCGCTGCGCCGCGTGGAAGTCGAAGTCAAGGGCGAGGTCATCAAGCGCTGACGCGATCCCGCCGCAACGAAAGAGCCCCGCCGCTGGCGGGGCTTTTTTTTGCTCGAAGCGACTTGCCGAGAGGTGATCGCGACAAGGCGGCATAATGCAACGCTCGCGCGGCCTTCTTCCCATGACCGAAATCGACCTTCGCCTCGACGCCGGCTTCATCGTGCCGGTTGAGCCTGCGCGAGCGCTGACCGGCCACGCATTGCTGGTCGACGGCGACCGCATCGTCGCCGTCATCCCCCGCGCTGATGCCGATCGGAACTACGCGGCGCGCGAGCATGTCGACCTGCCGCATCACGTGCTGCTGCCCGGGCTCGTCAATGCGCACTCGCATGCAGCGATGAACCTCTTTCGCGGCATCGCCGACGACGTGCCGCTCGCGCGCTGGCTTGCGGAGCACATCTGGCCGAGGGAGGGGCAATTCGTCGCGCCGGACTTCGTCTACGACGGGACGCGCCTTGCCGCGGCGGAGATGCTGAAAGGCGGCATCACGTGCTGCAGCGACATGTATTACTTCCCGGACGCCAGCGCACGGGCGTTTCTCGAGACCGGCATGCGTGCAATGCTGGGGCTCGTGGTTCTCGATTTCCCGACACCCTACGGCGCCGACCCGGATGGCTACCTGCAGGCGGGACTCGCGGTCCGCGATGCCTTCAAGCACGAACCGCGGCTCACGTTCGCGCTGGCGCCGCATGCGCCGTACACGGTTGGCGACGCGACGTTCGAGAAAATCGTCATGTACGCGCGCCAACTCGACCTGCCGATCGAGACGCACCTCGCGGAAACGGCGGATGAGGTTGCGAAAAGCCGCGCGCAGCATGGCGTCACGCCGCTCGCGCGCCTCCACCGGCTGGGCGCGACCGGGCCGGGCTTCATCGCGATCCACGGCGTGCACCTCACCGCCGACGACATCGATCTTATGGCGACCCATGGGGGCCATGTCGTCCATTGCCCGGCGTCGAACATGAAGCTTGGCAGCGGCATTGCCCCGATCCGGGCGCTCGTCGCGCAGGGCATCAACGTCGCGCTCGGCACCGATGGCGCGGCCTCGAACAACCGGCTCGACCTTTTCGGCGAAATGCGGCTTGCCTCGCTGCTCGCCAAGGTCGCGACGGGTGATGCGTCCGTGCTGGCGGCGCACGACGTCGTTTATTCGGCAACGCTGGGCGGCGCGCGCGCGCTCGGACTCGATCGGCGGCTGGGCTCGCTCGTCCAGGGCAAGGAAGCCGATGTCGTCGCCGTGGATTTGTCCGGCATCGATGCGGCGCCCTGCTACGATCCGGTTTCGCATCTCGTCCACGCGCTCGGGCGCGACGCCGTGACGGATGTATGGGTGGCCGGAACGCGCGTCGTCGCGAATCGAATCTTGACGACCGTTGACGAGGCCGCCATCGTCGCTCGCGCCCGCCTCTGGCAGGAAAGACTGCAATGAACGCCGCCACCGCCTCCCGGAACCCTCCCGCCGCCAACGTCGATGCGGCCGAGCTCGCGAAGTTCGCCGCGCTCGCCCATCACTGGTGGGATCCCGAAAGCGCGATGTTCGGCCCGCTGCACAAGATCAACCCGCTGCGGCAGGAATGGATCGCGCAGGCGGGTGGCGGCCTCGAGGGCAAACGGATCGTCGACGTCGGCTGCGGCGGCGGCATCCTCTCGGAATCCCTCGCCGCGCACGGCGCGTCGGTGGTCGGAATCGACCTCGGCGAAAAATCGCTTGGCGTGGCGAAACTGCATCAGCTCGAATCGGGATCGAGCGTCGAGTACCGATTGATCGCCGCCGAGACATTCGCGGCCGAAGCGCCGGCCGCGTTCGACATCGTCACATGCATGGAGCTTCTCGAGCACGTGCCGGATCCCGCGTCGATCGTCGCTGCGTGCGCGGCCCTGTTGAAGCAGGGCGGTGTCGTCGTCGTCTCGACGATCAACCGCAATCCCAAGGCCTACGCCCTGGCGATCCTCGGCGCGGAGTATGTGCTGCGGATGCTGCCACGGGGCACGCACGACTATGCGAAATTCCTCACGCCCGCTGAACTCGCCAGCTTCGCGCGGAAGGCGGGACTCGCCACCGCGGGGATCGTCGGCATGACGTACAACCCGTTCGCGAAGACGTTCCAGCTGGGCGCTGATACCGCCGTCAATTACATGATGGCCTTCCGCCGCCCGGCCGATGGCTGACGCCGTGGTGATGCCGCGCGTGCTGGCGGTGGACGCGGTCCTGTTCGACCTCGACGGCACCCTTGCCGACACGGCGCCGGATCTCGGCGCGGCGCTGAACCGTGTCCGCCGTGATCGTGGACTGGCGCCGGTGCCGCTCGCGCGGCTGCGGCCGTATGCGTCGCATGGCGCGCGCGGGCTCATCGGCGCGGGCATGGCGGTCACGCCCGGCGACGAGAATTACGAAGCGCTGCGCGATGCGTTTCTCGCGCATTACGCGAATGCGCTGTGCGTGGATTCGGCGCTGTTTGCCGACGTCGACGCGGTACTCGACGCGCTCGACGCACGCGCGCTGCCGTGGGGAATCGTCACCAACAAGGCCACGCGCTACACCACGCCGCTGCTGGCATCGCTGCGCCTCGCGCTGCGCGCCGGGGCCGTCGTGTGCGGTGACACGATGCCGTTCGCCAAGCCGCACCCGGCCCCGTTGACGGAGGCCGCCAGCCGGCTCGGCGTGGATCCGGCGCGCTGCGTCTACGTGGGAGATGCGCGCCGTGACATCGACGCGGGCAACGCCGCCGGCATGCGGACGCTGGTTGCGCGCTGGGGTTACATCGAGCCCGGCGACACGCCCGAAACCTGGCCTGCCGACGGTATCCTGGACGCGCCGGCCACCCTGCTTCGCTGGCTTCGTCCGGCGCGTTCACCTCGCATCAGCCCGGACACGCCCCCGCGTTGACGAACAGCCACTCGGCCGCCTTGCCGTCGCGCGTTCCAGCAACGCGCACCGGCTGGCTCGCGAGCAGCGGCTTCACGAACGCGACCAGCACGTCGTCGACATTGCCGAGCGCGATCCCGTTGGCCTGCGTCATCCGGTCGCCGGCACGCATTCCGAGCATCGTCGAGAAACCGCTGTTGTCGCGAATCGCGAGCCCGCCATTGTCGGCAACGAGCAACGCCTTCCAGCTGTCAGTCTGCGACGCGAGACCCGTCAGCAGCTCGGCGTTGACCTTGTAGACCGCGCCCCGGTAGCCGGCCGGGGAGGCGCAGGCGGCGCGCGTCGCTGCCGGTCGACCGCGATCGGGGACCGGGCCCGAGGTGGAGGGCACCTGCATGCGCAGCGAGATGTCGCGCAATTCGCCGTGGTCGCGGATGCGCACGCCGTCGTTGCGCACCGTTTCGAGCCGCACGTCCTTCGCGATGTCCTGCCCCGATCGCACCAGGACCGGGCCGTTCGGCAGGCGGAAGAGTGCGTATCCGCCACCGTCGCGCTCGGCGAAGACCCCCAGCAGGCGCGTATCGCCCTGCAGCGGCGCGGCCTTGACGGCGACCGCGGGTGCGTCGCCGCGCCCGAAAATCGGCGCGGCCACGATGACCGGCGTCCAGTGCTCCGGCGTTTCAGCCGGCAATAGTGGCGCCGACGCCGGCCCGAACACGCGCCAGCCCCAATGCGCCAGCGTCAACGCAAGCGTAAGTCCCGCGATCAGCGTTGCGACCCAGGCGATGGCGCGCCACGGCCAGGGCGCCTGGCCGGCGGCCGGCAATGTGCTGGGCTTGGAATCGGAGGCGGGCATCTCGTGGTCGGTCGCAGTTCGCCGAAGGCATTTCGATTGGAGCGGTTCGATATAATGGCACGCGGCGCACATCGCCTTGATCCGCCGCGCCGGTCCACCGCGCACGCGCCTTCCTTGAATCCCCGTCTCTCCCGCCTGCAGCCGTACCCGTTCGAGCGGTTGCGCGCGCTCCTTGCAGGCGTGACGCCGAATCCGGCGCGCTCGCCGATCAACCTCTCCATCGGCGAGCCGAAGCATCCGACACCGAAGCTCATTCTCGACGCGCTGGCGGCCGCGGGACCGGGTGTCGCCAATTATCCCACGACGGCCGGCGCGCCCGCACTGCGCGAAGCCATCGCCGATTGGCTCATGCGCCGGCATCATCTTCCGGCGCTCGATGCCGCGACCCAGGTGCTGCCCGTGCTCGGCAGCCGGGAGGCCCTGTTCGCTTTCGCGCAGACCGTCGTCGACGCAAGCCGCCCCGGCGCCACGGTGGTCATGCCGAATCCGTTCTACCAGATCTACGAAGGCGCGGCGTTGCTCGCGGGCGCCGAGCCGTATTGCGTGAATTCAATTGCGGAGCGCGGCTTCGCGCACGCGTGGCACGACGTCCCGGACGCCGTGTGGGCCCGCACGCAGCTCGTCTACGTGTGCTCGCCGGACAATCCGACGGGCCGAGTGACGACCGCCGAGGAATGGCGGCTGCTGTTCGAGCTTTCAGACCGCCACGGATTCTCGATCGCCGCAGACGAATGCTATTCGGAAATCTATTTCGACGAGGCCCGGCCGCCGCCAGGCGCGCTTGGCGTCGCGCATGCGCTGGGGCGCACCGGCTATCCCCGCCTCGTGTCGTTCGGCAGCCTGTCGAAGCGTTCGAATGCGCCGGGATTGCGTTCGGGCTACGTCGCGGGCGACGCCGCGCTGGTCAAGGCGTTCTTGCTGTACCGCACCTACCACGGGTCCGCGATGTCGCCGACGGTCGCGGCGGCGAGTGGCGTCGCCTGGAAGGATGAAGCGCACGTGCGCGCCAACCGCGCCGCGTATGCCGCCAAGTTCGCCGCCCTCCAGCCGCGGCTCGCCGCTGCGATGCCATGCAGCATGCCCGACGCCGCGTTCTACCTCTGGGCCGCGACCCCCGGCGACGATGCCGAGTTCGCGCACCGCCTTTTCGCGGAGCAGGCGGTGACGGTGCTGCCGGGAAGCTATTTCGCCCGCGACGCCCGCGGAACGAACCCCGGCCGCGGACGCATCAGGATCGCGCTCGTCGCGTCGGCGGACGAATGCGCCGAGGGCATCGACCGGATCGTCGGGATGGCGCAGGCCGGCTGACCCACCGGCAGAACCCATTGGCCCCCGGCGGCGTCCGGCTCGCCACCAGGCGCTCCATCGGCGCCGGCCGCGTCCTGTCGCGAGCCCCCCGCCCCATCGGCCAGCACCCTAGAATTCGGGGCATGACAACCCTCGCAACTCCCTCCAACCCGCGCTGGACCGCCGCTCTGTGGGCCGGTTTCCATGCGTCGTGGCTCACGATCCTGCTGATTGTCGCGATCAACGCGGGCTTCGCCGGACTCATGTCCATCGAAGATGAAAGGCCATTCTGGCATCCGCTCGTCAGCGTCCAGTGCTTCGGGCTCGCGATCGCGTACGCGGTCAACGTGGCGTCGCCGTGGGAGCGGACCCGACCGGTCCTCCGGTTGTGCATCGCCGTCGCGATCGGGACGATTGTCGGCTACGGGCTCGTGGTCCTGATCAAGGGCGTCTTCATGGCATTGCCCGGCTATACGATCGGCGAGCTCATTCACGATCGCGCCAAGTTTCAGGGCACCCTGATCAGCGCCTTTTCGCTGGGCCTGTTCGTGAGCCTGTTCTTCCTGCTCAAGTTTCGCGAATCCCGGGCGGAGGCCGCGTTGCACCGCACCGAGTCCGAGCGGCACCGGCTCGCGAAGCTGGCGCTCGAATCCGAGTTGAAGTTGATGCAGGCGCAGGTCGAGCCGCACTTTCTGTTCAACACGCTGGCATCGGTGCAGTACCTCACCGAGACGGACCCGCCGCAGGCGTCGCGCCTGCTCGGCCACCTCCTTGCGTATTTGCGCGCGGCGTTGCCACAATTGCGCAGCGCCAGCACAACGCTCGGCCAGGAGATCGACCTTGCGGAAGCCTATCTCAACATCCTCAAGATGCGCATGGGTCCGCGGCTCACCTTCGAAACCGATGCCACCAGCGATCTCCGGGCGCTTCCCTTTCCTCCGGGGCTGCTCATTTCCGTTGTCGAGAATGCCGTCACGCACGGGCTCGAACCGCGGGCCGAAGGGGGCACTGTGCGCATCGAGGCGCGGCGCCATGGCGATCGTCTGGCGGTGACCGTGGCGGACACGGGCGCGGGACTCGCCTCCGCCGGCAGCCGGCCGGGCCAGGGCGTCGGACTCGCGAACGTGCGCGACCGCATCGCCGCCTTTTATGGCGCGCAAGGTCGTTTTTCGCTGGTGGAAGGGACGCCGCGGGGTGCGCGTGCGACCATTGAAATCCCGTACGCCGAGACCGAATAGTGACGACGGCGCTGATTGCCGAAGATGAGCCGCTGCTGCTCGCCCAGTTGAAGGCGCGCCTCGCCGAGGCGTGGCCGGAGCTCGATATCGTCGCCGAAGCCGGCAACGGGGACGAGGCGCTGCGGCAGGCGGAGGCGCTGCGCCCGGACATCGCATTCCTCGACATCCGCATGCCGGTGCGCTCCGGGCTCGAAGTCGC
Source organism: Casimicrobiaceae bacterium (assembly GCA_039934535.1). Lineage (GTDB taxonomy): Bacteria > Pseudomonadota > Gammaproteobacteria > Burkholderiales > Casimicrobiaceae > CAIWHR01. The sequence goes on from JBDTLY010000014.1 coordinate 11,585, forward strand.
GCGCGAAATCGGCGCCGGCTGCCACGTCGTGTTCGTCACGGCCTACGACGAATACGCCGTCGCCGCGTTCGACGAAGGCGCCGTCGACTACGTCCTCAAGCCGCCGTCGCCCGAGCGCATCGCGAAGGTCGTCGCCCGGCTCAAGGCGCGTCTCGCCGCGGCGCCGCTCGACCTCTCCGCGCTGCTCGCGAAACTCGCGCCGCGCGAAGGCGGCGATGGTCCTCTCAAATGGATCCGCGCGTCGCTGGGGGCCTCGATGCGCATGATCGCCGTCGACGACGTCCTCTATTTCCAGGCCGGCGACAAGTACACGCGCGTCGTCACCTCCGACGGCGAGGCGCTGATCCGCAGGCCGATCAAGGAGCTGTTCGACGCGCTCGACACCGAGACCTTCTGGCAGATTCACCGCGGGACGATCGTCAACCTGCGCGCGATCGCGCGCGTCGACCGCGACTGGCGCGGCGAGCCGGTGATCGTTCTGCGCGACCGTGACGAAAAACTCGCCGTCAGCCGGACTTTCGCGCATCGCTTCAAGTCGATGTAGAAAACCGCGTCAGCGGCACGTTTCCCCGGCCTTCGCACTACCGCTGCGGTAGAATTCGCCCTTTGCCCCGCGCCAGGGCGCGAACCTCGACATGAACGACCTGCAGACCACCATCGACGCGGCGTGGGAGACGCGCGCGACGCTCGCGCCCGCCACGGCGCCGGCGGCCGTGCGCGACGCCGTGGCCCACGTCATCGACGAGCTCGATGCCGGACGCGTGCGGGTCGCGGAAAAGCTCGATGGAGCATGGATCGTCCGCCAGTGGGTCAAGAAAGCCGTGCTGCTGTCGTTCCGGCTTTCCGACAATGCGCCGATCGGCCTCGCCGGGCCGGCGGTGCCGTTCCGCTTCTACGACAAGGTGCCCACGAAGTTCGCGCACTACGACGATGCCGCGTTCGCCGCCGCGGGCGTGCGTGTCGTGCCGCCCGCGGTTGCGCGGCGCGGCGCGTTCATCGCGCGGAACGTCGTGCTGATGCCGTCGTACGTCAACATCGGCGCGTATGTCGACGAAGGCACGATGGTCGACACCTGGGCGACCGTCGGCTCCTGCGCGCAGATCGGCCGCAACGTCCACCTGTCGGGGGGCGTCGGCATCGGTGGCGTGCTGGAGCCGCTGCAGGCGAATCCGACGATCATCGAGGACAACTGCTTCGTCGGCGCGCGCTCGGAAGTGGTCGAGGGGGTGATCGTCGAGGAGAACTCGGTGCTCGGCATGGGTGTCTTCATCGGCCAGAGCACGAAAATCTATGACCGCGAGACGGGCGGGATCAGCTACGGCCGCGTGCCGTCCGGATCCGTCGTCGTCGCCGGAAGCCTGCCCTCGGGCACCGGTGGCTGCCAGCTCTACTGCGCGGTCATCGTCAAGCGGGTCGACGCGAAAACCCGCTCGAAGACGTCCATCAACGAACTCTTGCGCACGTGACGCCGATGTCCGTTCACCTCAAGACAGAAGACGAGATCGCCAAGATGCGCATCGCCGGCCAGATCGCGTCCGAGCTTCTCGACTTCCTGACGCCCCACGTGCAGCCCGGAACGACGACGGGCGAGCTCGACCGCATCGCGCACGAGCATCAGGTCAAGGTGCAGGACGTGATTCCCGCGACGCTCAACTACGCGCCGCCGGGGCATTCACCCTACCCGGCCACCATCTGCACGTCGGTCAACCATGTCGTGTGCCACGGCATCCCCGGCGACAAGAAACTGAAGCCCGGCGACATCATCAATGTCGACGTCACGGTGATCAAGGACGGCTGGCATGGCGACACGAGCCGGATGTTCTACGTAGGCGCGCCGTCGATCCAGGCACGCCGGCTCGTGGATACCACGTTCGAGGCGATGTGGCGCGGCATCCGCGCCGTGCGCGCGGGCGCGCAGCTCGGCGACATCGGGTTCACGATCCAGAAGTTTGCCGAGAGCCATGGCTTTTCTGTCGTGCGCGAGTTCTGCGGCCACGGCATCGGCGCGCAGTTTCACGAGGAACCTCAGGTCCTGCACTACGGCCGGCCGGGCACCGGCTTGCGGCTCGTCGAGGGCATGATCTTCACGATCGAGCCGATGATCAACGCCGGCCGCGCAGCGATAAGAAGCCTCGCCGACGGCTGGACCATCGTCACCGCGGACCACTCGCTCTCGGCGCAGTGGGAGCACACGGTGCTCGTCACCAGGGACGGCTACGAGGTCCTGACGGTTTCCGCCGGCGCGCCGCCGCCTCCGAACTAGAACGCAGGCGGTACTTGCGTCCCACGCGATGGACTCCGCTGCCTCCACTCCATTGCGCGCCGACGAGCCGCCCGCCGAGCTCGCGCGCCAGTGCCGCGATGCGCTCGACACCGCCCGCTCGTCGCTGCAGGCGGCGTTCATGGCGCGCCCGGACACGCCAAGGCTGCTGCGCGAGTCGGCGCGCGCCGTCGATCGCGCGGTCGTGGCGGTCTGGCACGGCCTCGCGGCGCCGGAGGGATTCGCGCTCGTCGCCGTCGGCGGATACGGGCGCGGACAGCTGTTCCCGCATTCCGACGTCGACGTACTCGTCCTGCTGCCCTCGGCCATCGATGCGGCCGGCACGTCGTTCGTCGAGCGCTTCGTCGGGATGTTGTGGGACGTCGGGCTCGAAGCCGGCCACAGCGTGCGGACGATCGGCGAGTGCGAAACGGAAATGGCCGGCGACATCACGATCCGGACCAGCCTGCTCGAGCACCGTCTCGTCGCGGGATCCCGCACGCTGTTCCGCCGCTTTCAGCGCGCCTTCGCGGCGGCGATGGATCACCGCCACTTCTACGAAAGCAAGGCGCTCGAGCAGCAGCAGCGGCACCTGAAATACCACGACACGGCCTACAACCTCGAGCCGAACCTCAAGGAGAGTCCGGGCGGCCTGCGCGATCTCCAGACCGTGCTGTGGATTGCGCGCGCGGCCGGGCTCGGGCGATCGTGGCGCGACCTCGCGAAAGCCGGGCTCATCACGATCCAGGAAGCGCGCACCGTCTCGCGGCAGGAGCGGTTCATCGGCGCCTTGCGCGTGCGGCTGCATTATCTCGCCGCACGACGCGAGGATCGGCTGGTCTTCGACCTGCAGAATGCGCTCGCGCGACAGCTGGGACTCGCCGACACGCCGGGCAAGCGCGCGAGCGAGCAGCTGATGCAGCGCTACTACCGCGCGGCGAAGCTCGTCCGGCAGGTCAACATCATCCTGCTGCAGAACCTGCATTCGCGCCTGTTTCCGATCCCCACGGAGCCCGTGGCCGTCAACGACGATTTCCAGGCGATCGACGAGCTCCTCCACCTGCGCGACGAGACGCTGTTCGAACGCCGGCCGGAGGCGATGCTCGACGCGTTTCTCACCATGCAGCGTCATCCGGAGCTGAAGGGGATGTCGGCGCGGACGCTGCGCGCGCTGTGGCGCAACCGCAACCGCATCGACGCCAAATTCCGCCGCGACCCCGCGAACCGCGCGCGATTCCTGCAAATCTTCCGCGAGCCGCGCGGGCAGACGCACGAGCTGCGGCGGATGAACCTGTACGACATCCTCGGCAATTACCTGCCGGTATTCGGCCGTATCGTCGGCCAGATGCAGCACGACCTCTTCCATGTCTATACGGTCGACGAGCACATCCTGATGGTGATCCGCAACCTCCGCCGGTTCACCGAGCCGCAGCATGCGCACGAGTACCCGCTCTGCTCCCGGCTGATCTCGGATTTCGAGCGGTGGGAGGTGCTCTACCTTGCCGGCCTGTTCCACGACATCGCAAAAGGTCGCGGCGGCGACCACTCGAAATTGGGCGAGCGTGAGACCCGGCGATTCTGTCGCGCGCACGGGCTTTCACGTGACGACACGGATCTCATCGCCTGGCTCGTCCGCGAGCACCTCATGATGTCGGCGACCGCGCAGAAGATGGACATCTCCGATCCCGATGTCATCGCCGCGTTTGCGCAGAAGGTCGGCAGCGAACGCCGGCTCACGGCGCTCTACATCCTGACAGTGGCCGACATCCGGGGTACCAGCCCGCGCGTATGGAACGCGTGGAAGGCGCAGCTTCTCGAAGACCTCTTCCACGCCGCGCGGCGCGTGCTGGCCGGCCAAGGCGCGCCGCGCACGCTGCAGGATTCGCTGCAACTGCGGCAGGTCGAGGCGCGGCGGCTGTTGCGCCTCTATGCCGTGCCGGAGGGCGCCGAGCTCGCGTTGTGGCGGCACCTCGACACGCCCTACTTCATGCGCCACAGCGCCGAGGAGATTGCCTGGCACGCGCGCCACCTCTATTGGCGGGTGGAACAGCCCGCGCCCGTCGTGAAGGTACGGCTCGCGCGCTCCGGCGCGGGGCTGCAGGTGCTCACGTATCTGCCCGACCAGAAACACCTGTTCGCGCGCATCTGCGGATTCTTCGGCCGCCGGGGCCTGTCGATCCTCGAGGCGAAGATCCACACGACGCGGCATGGCTACGCGCTCGACACCTTCGCGATCCACGACGCAACTGACCTCAACGTGGCGTATCGCGACACCATCCAGCTGATCGAATTCGAGCTCACGCGGGAATTGCTGGACGAGCGGCCGGTCGAGCCGCCGATATCCGGCCGCATGAGCCGGCAGCTCAAGCATTTCCCGCTGTCGCCGTCCGTCGAGATGTTCCCCGACGACAAAGGCACGCACTACATCCTCGAAATCGTCGCGGGCGACCGGCCGGGGCTCCTTGCCCAGATCGCGTGGACGCTCGCGAACGCCAACGTGAACGTCGCCAGTGCCAAGATCAACACGCTGGGCGACCGCGCCGAGGACATCTTCCTCATCGACGGCGCACGCCTGCACGACGAGCATGCGCTATTGAAACTCGAAACGAAGCTCTACGACCAGTTGCGGGTATAGAACCTCATCCGAAGTCATTCTTCTCCCACTGCCGCATCGGGGAACAGGATGTCGGTGAAGCCGAACTGCCGGAAGTCGCGCATCCGCATCGGATAGAGGATGCCGAGCAGGTGGTCGACTTCGTGCTGGACGACGCGCGCATGGAAACCCGTCGCGTCGCGATCGATCGGGCGGCCGGCAGGATCGAATCCCCGGTAGCGCAGGCGCGTGTACCGAGCCACGACGCCGCGCAGTCCCGGCACCGACAGGCAGCCTTCCCAGCCCTCCTCCATCTCATCCCCAAGCGGCGTCAGCACCGGATTGACGAGTTCCGTGTAGGGAACGGGCTCGGCGTCGGGATAGCGGGGATTGTCGGCGAAGCCGAAGATCACCACTTGCAGCGGCACGCCGATCTGGGGCGCCGCGAGGCCCGCGCCGTTCTGCGCCGCCATCGTGTCGCGCAGGTCCGCGAGGAGCGCATCGAGCTCGGGTGTGTTGTAGGCGGCCACCGGCTGCGACGGCTGCAAAAGCCGCGGGTCGCCCATGCGCAGGACATCACGGATCATGCTCGTCACACCATGGGCACGACATGTTCGAGCAGTGTGCGGACGCGATCCATCGCGGTCTCCAGCACCCGCGCGATGCCGTGCATCGACACCGCTGTGGCGGAGTCCTCGCGACCCGCCGCATGATTGACGACGACCGCGATCGCAACGTAGGGCAGTTCCAGCTCGCGCGCGAGGACCGCTTCCGGCATTCCGGTCATCCCCACCAGCGTCACGCCGTCGCGTTCGAGGCGGTCGATCTCCGCCGCGGTCTCGAGCCTCGGTCCGGACACGGCGCCGTAGACGCCGCCATCCGCGAGCGCGATGTCGGCTTTGCGGGCGGCCGCAAGGCATTTGCCGCGCAGCGCGGGCGCATAAGGATGCGTGAAGTCCACGTGGACGACCTTCTGGTCCCCGCCGTCGAAGAACGTGCTTTCGCGATCGTGCGTATAGTCGATCAGCTGGTTTGGCAGCACGATGTCACCCGGGACGACGCCCCGGATTCCGCCGACCGACGCCACCGCCAGCACCGCCGTCGCGCCCCGCGCTTTCAGGGCCCAGATGTTCGCGCGGTAATTCACCCGATGGGGCGGAATCGTGTGTCCGTGACCATGGCGGGCCAGGAATACCGTGTCGCGACCCGAAATCTGGCCGAAGAGCAGCGCGGACGACGGTTCTCCGTACGGGGTGCGCACGACCTCGCGGTGAGCGACGGCAAGGGTGGACAACCGGGTCAGGCCGCTACCGCCTATGATTGCGAGCATGAAACTTGCTTGATTCCGGAGTTGATCCTGCGATCGGGAAGTTGGGCGCCGTCCGTCTGACCGTACCGGCAGCGATCGGCCCGGGGCGGCGGCCGGGGTGGAACTTCCCGCCAATTCATGACATTATCATGGAAACCTGCGCCGCGACGTGACTACCACGTCGCGCCGTGATTGTAGCCCGGGGCGCCCCACATGTACCTCGACCGACTGTTCAGACTGATGGCGGAGAAGCAGGCTTCCGACCTGTTCATCTCCTGCGGCGCGCCGATCAACATCAAGGTCAACGGCGTCGTTTCGCCGATCTCGACGCAGCCGATGGACGTCGAGACCGTGCGCCGGATCGCCTATGAGCTCATGAGCAAGGAGCAGGCGCGCGAGTTCGAGAACGAGTTCGAGATGAACCTCTCGCACCTCGACCGGGCGGTCGGAAACTTCCGGATCAACATTTTCCGGCAGCGCGGCACGATTTCGATGGTCATCCGCTTCGTGCGCAGCCACATACCCGCATTCGAGGACCTCCGCCTGCCGGAAGTCCTCCTCAACATCGTGATGGAAAGGCGCGGCCTCGTGCTGATCGCCGGTGCGACCGGCTCGGGCAAGTCGACGACACTGGCGGCGATGATCGACTACCGCAACAGCAACAAGTCGGGCCACATCCTGACGATCGAGGATCCGATCGAGTACCTATTCGAGCACAAGCAAAGCCTCGTCAACCAGCGCGAGCTCAACGTCGACACGCAAAGCTACCAGAAGGCGCTGGCCAACGCGCTGCGCGAGGCGCCCGACCTCATCATGATCGGCGAAATCCGCGACCGCGAGACCATGCAGCAGGCGCTCCTGCACACGCTGACCGGCCACCTGTGCCTGTCGACGATCCACGCGAACAACAGCTACC
>JBDTLY010000015.1:0-18091 GCA_039934535.1 Casimicrobiaceae bacterium
CGAGGCCGCTTTGCAGCATCGCCACCATCTTGTACCAGGTCTCGAACATCTCGCGCCCGTAGACACCCTTGATCTCGAGGCCCTTGAAGATCACCTGGTTCCAGTCGATCGCCATGTTCGCCGGCGGAATGCCGAGGAGCGCGATCTTGCCGCCATGGTTCATGCACTCCAGCATGTCGGAAAACGCCGAGGGCACGCCGGACATCTCGAGCCCGACGTCGAAGCCTTCGGTCATGCCCAGTTCCGCCATGACGTCGCGCAGCTTTGTCTTCCCGACATTGATCGCGCGCGTCGCACCCATCCGCCGCGCGAGGTCGAGCCGGTAGTCGTTGATATCGGTGATCACGATGTAGCGCGCGCCGACGTGGCGTGCGATCGCCGCCGCCATGATGCCGATCGGTCCGGCGCCGGTGATGAGGACGTCCTCGCCGACCAGGTTGAACGACAACGCCGTGTGTGTCGCGTTGCCGAACGGGTCGAAGATCGCGGCGATCTCGTCGGGGATGTCGTCGGGAATCCTGAACGCGTTGAACGCGGGAATCACGAGGTACTCGGCGAACGCGCCCTCGCGGTTGACGCCCACACCAACCGTGTTGCGGCACAGGTGGCGGCGCCCCGCGCGGCAATTGCGGCAGAAGCCGCAGGTGATGTGGCCTTCTCCCGAAACGCGATCGCCGATCGCGAAGCCGCGCACCTCCTGCCCCAGCTCGACGATTTCGCCCACGTATTCGTGCCCGACGTGCATCGGGACGGGAATCGTCTTCTGCGCCCAGTCATCCCATTTCCAGATGTGGATGTCGGTGCCGCAGATCGCGGTTTTCCTTATCCTGATCATCACGTCGTTGTGGCCGACTTCCGGCTTTTTCACGTGCGTCAGCGTGAGGCCCGGCGCACGCTCCAGCTTGGCAAGCACTTTCATCGCAATGTCCGTTTCAATCAATGCACGACGCCGAGCGCGCGGCCGACCTTGCCGAATGCGGCAATCGCGCGGTCGACCTGCCCCGTCGTATGCGCGGCGCTCATCTGGGTACGGATGCGCGCCTTGCCCTTCGGCACCACGGGGTGGGAGAAGCCGATCACGTAAATGCCTTCGGCGAGCAGCGCGTCCGCCATGCGGGTCGCGAGCTGCGCGTCGCCCAGCATCACCGGAATGATCGGATGCTGGCCCGGCACGAGGTTGAATCCGAGCGCCGTCATGCCTTTTCGAAAGTGTGCGCCATTCTCGCGCACCCGGCGGCGCAGCTCGGCGCCTTCGCTGCTGGTGAGGAGCTCGATCACTTCGAGCGACGCGGCGGCGATCGACGGGGCCAGGGTGTTCGAAAACAGGTACGGCCGCGAGCGCTGGCGCAGGAGATCGACGATCTCGCGCCGCGCCGCCGTGTAACCGCCGGACGCACCGCCCAGCGCCTTGCCGAGCGTGCCGGTCAGGATGTCGATCCGGCCATCCACACCGCAGTGTTCCGGCGTGCCGCGGCCGCCGTCGCCGACGAAGCCCACGGCGTGCGAATCGTCGACCATCGTCAGCGCGCCGTGACGCTCGGCCAGGTCGCCGATCGCCTCGAGGTCGGCGACGATGCCGTCCATCGAGAATACGCCGTCGGTGGCGATCAGCGTGAAGCGGGCGCCCGCGGCTTTCGCCTCGGCAAGCTTCGCTTCGAGGTCGGCCATGTCGTTGTTGCGGTAGCGGTAGCGCTTCGCCTTGCACAGGCGAATGCCGTCGACGATGCTCGCGTGATTGAGCTCGTCGCTGATCACGGCGTCCGCTTCGGAGAGCAGTGTCTCGAACAGGCCGCCGTTGGCGTCGAAGCAGCTTCCGTAGAGGATGGCCGCATCGGTCCCGAGAAACGCCGCGAGTGCCGCTTCGAGCGTCGTGTGCACGCTTTGCGTGCCGCAGATGAAGCGCACCGACGCGAGGCCGAAGCCGTAGCGCGCGAGGCCGTCGCGCGCGGCGCCGACAAGGCGCGGATCGTTCGCGAGGCCGAGGTAATTGTTGGCGCAGAAATTGAGGACGCGCGTGCCGTCCTGAAGCTCGATCTCGGGCGACTGCGGACTCGAGAGGACGCGCTCCTTCTTCTCGAAGCCGTCGGCGCGGATCTGGTCGAGGACGCCGCGCAGGTGAGTGAGATAGGGTTCGTGCATCGGGTGACAGGCCGGCGCTTGCCCGCCTGGACAACAGAATCCGAATGATAGCGGGCCGGCTGCGGCGGTGCTTGCCTCCGCTTACATCCGGTCGAAGCGCCGATAGCCGACCGCTTCCGCGACATGCGCCACGCCGATCGCGTCGGTGTCGGCGAGATCGTCGATCGAGCGCGCGACCTTGAGAATCCGGTGATACGCACGCGCCGACAGCGACAGGCGCGCCATCGCCTGCGCGAGCAGCGCGGCGCCGGCCGCGTCGGGCGTGCAATGCACCTCGACCTCGCGCGGGCCGAGGCGCACGTTGGCCTTGCCCTGCCTCGCCATCTGTCGCGCGCGGGCGCGCAACGCCTGCGCGCGGACGGCGCTGCTTGCCGTCGCGCCTGACTCCCGAGACTCCCCCTCCGGTCCGCGCGCCGCCATCGCTTCCGGTGCCAGCGCCGGAACCTCGATGCCGAGGTCGATCCGGTCGAGGAGCGGCCCGGACACGCGGGCGCGATACCGAGCGATGCGATCAGGCGTGCAATGGCAGCGTCCGCTCTCGTGGCCCAACCATCCGCAGGGGCATGGATTCATCGCCGCGACGAACTGGAACTGCGCCGGAAACGTGCTCTGGCGCGCCGCGCGCGAGATGTGGATGACGCCCGACTCCAAAGGCTCGCGCAGCGCTTCCAGCACGCGCCGGTCCCACTCCGGGAGCTCGTCGAGGAACAGGACGCCGTGGTGCGCGAGCGAGATTTCGCCGGGGCGCGGATCGCTGCCGCCGCCCGTCAGCGCCACCGCGCTCGCCGTGTGATGCGGCGCGCGAAAGGGACGCATCCCCCATGTGGCGGGAGTGAAGCGGCCGGCGAGCGACGCGATCGCGGCGGTCGCCAGCGCCTCGTCCTCCGACAACGGCGGAAGGAGCCCCGGCAGCCGCTGCGCGAGCATCGACTTGCCCGTGCCGGGCGGTCCGATCATCAGCACGCTATGCCCGCCAGCCGCGGCGATCGTCAACGCGCGCTTCGCCTGGACCTGGCCCCGGACATCGGCGAGATCGGGAAGCGCGGGCTCGTCGATCGGGGCCGCCGCCGGCGCCAGCGCTGGAATCGGTTCGCGCCCGGAGAGATGCGCGCACACCGCGAGCAGCGTCGCGGCAGGGTGCACGATCGCGTCGCGCACAAGCGAGGCCTCCGCCGCGTTCGCCGCCGGCAGCACGAACGAGCGGCCGTCGCGGCACGCGCCCAGCACCATCGGCAGCGCCCCGCGGATCGCCCGCAGCGCGCCGCCCAGCGCGAGCTCGCCCGCGAATTCATACCGGGCAAGAGCGTTCGCGGGAATCTGGCCCGTCGCCGCGAGGATTCCGATCGCGATCGGCAGGTCGAAGCGGCCCGATTCCTTGGGCAGGTCGGCGGGCGCGAGATTGACCGTGATCTTGCGCGCCGGGAATTCGAACTGTGCGTTCTGGAGCGCTGCGCGCACGCGTTCGCGCGACTCCTTCACTTCGGTGTCCGGTAGCCCGACGAGATTGAACGCCGGCAGCCCGCCGGCCAGATGCACCTCGACCGTAACCGGCGGCGCATCGAAGCCGGACAACGCACGCGAATGGAGAACGGCAACCGGCATGGCGAGTGGCATTCGTAGCGCCGGTCCGCGTACACCGGCGCAGCGACCGTAGCACGCACCACAATCACCGCCTATCGACCATTCGGCCAGGTTGCAGGTCGCCGGCGAACCGGCCTTGCCTGGCGCGACCAATGCGGAATCGCGGCATGCGATGGACCGACTCGTCCTGCGACGTGCCGCGACGCACTCCGTCCGGCTCAACCGGAGCGCGGGCCCACCTCCGCGCGGTGCAGCGTTCTTTGCGTGCATTTAGCCGGAATTGACAAGATTTCAGATGCATGCTCTTCTCCTCGCTGGCGTTTTTAAGTCCCGGCAGGGATAAGGTTTGCGTCCCCAGGGAGCCGCTGCGGGCGGCCAGTGGTTGAGGGAAGGTCCCCTGCTCCTTGGGATAAACTTCAATCTATCGAGACACTGCCATCGTTCGGCATCAACGGAGAAATTCAATTGAAATCCACTTTCAATGCTGCGCCTCGCATTGCGCCGAGAGCGCATGCAGTGTTGTTGACGATCATCGTCGCGGTGGCGTTGCTGGCTGGAGGCGCCACCCACGCGGCAGTCAATACCTACATGTTCCGCGATTCCCTTGCCCCGGTCGAGGGATCCGGCAATACCCTCGTCGCGACCTTCAACAACGGGGCATTCGTGAACGGAAGCTTTGTCGACACAACGATCGACGCGAGCGTCTGTTCCGGAACGCCTACCGTACGTGGCTGGTCATTCCCCCAATTTGGCGGGCTCCGGACGCCCAATAACACCCCGGCCATTGTTGGAGGCTCCTACACGATTTCGATGATCGTGAAGTTCAATCCGATGATATCCGGCTACTCTCGACTGATCGATTTCTCCAACTCGACGCTGGACACCGGCATATACGAATTGGACGGCGGCTTGTCTCTTTACCCCGTCGGTACATTTGCCCCAGGCAGTTTCGTAAATAATGTCTACTCTTTCGTCACGTTCACGCGCGACGCGGCCACCAACGTCGTCAGCGTCTTTGTCGGCATCACGCCAGCCGGGACGTACACGGACACCACCGGCTTGTACGTGCCGTCAGCGCAGAACGTCATCTTCATGATGGACAACACCACAGGGTCCGCGGCTATTACGGAGTCGTCTTCCGGGATCGTCACTTACCTCAAGCTGATCGACACCCCCGTCACGGCGGCGCAAATCCCTGCGCTTCAGGCCGAAGCCTGCAGCACTGTCGTCGCCCCGACCGTTACCGGTATCAACCCGCCGTCCGGCCCGATGGCAGGCGGCACGAGCGTCACGATCACCGGCTCCAAGTTCACGGGAGCAACTGCAGTCAAGTTCGGCGCTAACAACGCGACCGCCTTTACCGTCGATTCCGACACGCAGATCACTGCAACTTCGCCCGCGGGCGCGGCCGGCACGGTCGACGTGACGATAACGACTGCCAGTGGCACCAGTGCCATCGGGGCCAACGACAGGTTCACGTACCTTGGCGTGATCGGCCCGTCTTTACCGATTCCCACCTTGTCGGAAACCGCAACCTGGCTACTCGCCGGTTTGTTGGCCCTTTCAGCCGCGCTATGGATGCGACGGCGAAAAAAGCAGGTTTAGCCGGGGGTCCCTGTCCGCGACGCGGATAAGCACCTCGGTTACGACATGACTTTCGCGGAGAACGTGGGGCCGGCCACCAAACGCGGCCTCGACAAATTCGTCGGTGGCAACCTTGCTGCACCGACAACGATCTCCCGTTCCTGCTCGGGGGGAGCACCACCGACAACCTGGTGGGCCGGTGCAATCCGTGACCCGAATCGCGTCGGGGCTAAACCGGGGCGCCGGAGCCCGACTCCTCGCGCTCAGGTTGCGGGGGCGCTCGACTGAAATCACGCGCATCGCGTGAAGGTGCCGGCGCCATCTGAGCGCTCGGGTCTAGAGGATCTGCCGGGCCGCCCGCCCGCTGCGCTAGCCGGTCTTGCCGGGTGGCACGCGCTTTTCGATCTCGGCGAGACGCGCCTCGAGGGCTTCGACCTTTTCACGCGTCTTCAGCAGCACCTGCGCCTGGACGTCGAACTCGGCCCGCGGCACGAGGTCGAGGCGCGAGAGTCCCGACGACAACATCGCCCGGACGTTTTGCTCGATGTCCTTCGCGGGACTGTTCTGGATCGCCTGCCCGATCCGGGTCGCGAGATCGTCGAATGCCTTGCTGTTCAGCATGGGAGAGCCTCCGGGAGCGTCAACCGCAGCGCGGGAACGATGCCAACGAGTCTAGCAAAGATCGCCGAAGCGACGCCTTCGACCGCTCGGCCGCGCGGGCAGAACGCGCCTTTGTAGGTCCGCCCCAACCGTGTGCACGCGCCGGGAAACACGCACCAAGTGAGTGCGGTCACGGTCCCGCCACCCCGGAGCGAAATTCTAGAACGCATCGCAAGTTATTGATTATGATAACTTTGCTGCAGTGGCACACGAAATGCTGAGGAGACATCGGAAAAAACGCTCCTCGCTTCGCCTTTCGTCAACCCACCAAGGGAATCACCATGTTCTCGAAATCTCGATTGTCCCTCCTCGTTCCGATTCTCGCCGCAGCCTCATTGGCTTCGGGCGTCGCGCTCGCGCAGACTCCGGCGCCAGCCGTGGCGCCCGCGCCTGCGCCGACACCGGAGAGCACGCTGACCGCCAACGTTGGCATTTTCAGCCAATACGGATTCCGGGGGATCGCGCAAACCGGCGGCCAACCGGCGCTACAAGGCGGACTGGACTACGCGCATACGAGCGGTTTTTACGTCGGCACGTGGGCGTCGAACATCAGCTGGCTCGAGGACTTCGGCCTCTACAACCGGTCAAGCCTCGAATGGGACTTCTACGGCGGGTACAAGAGCACCTTCCCGGGAAGCGAAGACTGGACCTATGACGTCGGCGTCCTCTACTACCTCTACCCCGGACGGAAAAACTCAGGCGTGCTCAACGCCAACACGGTCGAAGGCTATGGGGCAATCGGCTGGAAGTGGGTCAGCGCGAAGGCGAGCTACAGCTTCCAGAACTATTTCGGCATCGAGCCGACCGGCCAGAAGACCAATGGCACGTGGTACATCGACTTCACGGCCAATTATCCGTTCGGCGAGTCCGGCTTCACGCTGCTGACCCACTACGGAATTCTCGATGTCCGGCACGACGGCTCCGGCAACAGCAAGGCAAGCTACAACGACTGGAGAGTCGGCCTCTCTTACGTGGTGCCGGAAGGCCTGTTCAAGAGCGTGGAAATCGGCGGCTATTACACAGGCAATTCTGCAACCGAGGCGTTCTACACGGACCTGACTGGCTACAACACCGCCAAGGACGCCGGCATCGTTTACGTCAAGAAGACGTTCTGACGCGCCTGCCACGCCTTCCAAGCGACCCCGCCAACACGAGGACATCATGAAACTGGTTACCGCAATCATCAAGCCGTTCAAGCTGGACGAGGTCCGCGAGGCCCTGTCGGCCATCGGCGTGCAAGGCGTCACCGTCACCGAGGTCAAGGGCTTCGGACGGCAGAAAGGCCATACGGAGCTTTATCGCGGCGCCGAGTACGTCGTGGACTTCCTGCCGAAGGTCAAGATCGAGGCCGCGATCTCGGACGACCTCCTCGATCGCGTCATCGAGGCGATCGAAAAGGCCGCCAACACCGGCAAGATCGGTGACGGGAAGATCTTCGTTTTCGATCTCGAACAAGTCGTGCGCATCCGCACGGGCGAAACCGGCGCGCAAGCGCTGTAAGGGGAAAAGAGATGAAACGCATGCTCGCAATGTTCGCGGTCGCCGGCACTCTCGCGCTCGCCGCCGCCGCCCCGGCAATGGGCAATGACGTCGCCCCGATCGCGCAGCCCCTGCTGCTCGCGCAGGCGCCTGCCGCCACACCCGCACCCGCGGCGGCAACACCCGCGCCGGCTGCGGCGCCCGCCGCGGCGGCAGCAGCACCGGCTGCCGCGCCGCCCACGCCCAACAAGGGCGACAACGCGTGGATGATCGTCGCCACGCTGCTCGTGATCATGATGTCGATCCCGGGGCTCGCGCTGTTCTACGGCGGCCTCGTCCGCTCGAAGAACATGCTGTCGGTGCTGATGCAGGTCTTTGTCGTGTTCTCGCTCATCATCGTGTTGTGGGCGGTCTACGGCTACAGCATCGCATTCACCGAGAACAACGCGTTCTTTGGCGGCTTCGACCGGTTGCTGCTGGGCGGGATCTTCACGATCAAGGATGGCGCGGGCGCGTTCGCGACGGCGGCCACGTTCAGCAAGGGCGTGGTGATTCCGGAGTATCTCTTCGTCGTGTTCCAGGCGACGTTTGCGGCGATCACCGTGGCCCTCATCGTCGGCTCCTTTGCCGAACGGGTGAAGTTCTCCGCGGTGCTGCTGTTCGCCGCGCTGTGGTTCACGTTCGCGTATCTGCCGATTGCGCACATGGTCTGGTTCTGGCCCGGTCCGGACGGCATCAAGGACGCAGCGACGCTCGCCGCCGAGAGCGCGAAGGGCGGCTGGCTGTGGCAGAAGGGTGCGCTCGACTTCGCCGGCGGCACGGTCGTGCACATCAACGCCGGCGTTGCCGGCCTGGTCGGTGCCTACGTGATCGGCAAGCGCGTGGGATACGGCAAGGATTCGATGGCGCCGCACAACCTGACGTTCACGATGATTGGCGCATCGCTGCTGTGGGTGGGCTGGTTCGGGTTCAACGCGGGATCCGCGCTCGAGGCAGGCGACACCGCGGCGCTCGCGTTCGTCAACACGCTGGTCGCCACCGCCGCCGCCGTGATGTCGTGGATGTTCGCCGAGTGGATCGCGAAGGGAAAGCCGTCGATGCTGGGCGCCGCCTCCGGCGCCGTCGCGGGCTTGGTCGCGATCACGCCGGCCTGCGGCTTCGTCGGGACCAACGGCGCGCTGGTGATCGGGCTTCTCGCGGGTGTTGTCTGCCTTTGGGGCGTTAACGGTCTCAAGCGCATGCTGGGCGCCGACGACGCCCTCGATGTCTTCGGCGTGCACGCGACGGGCGGGATCCTGGGCGCGATGCTGACCGGCGTCTTCGCGGCGCCGGCGCTCGGCGGCCAGGGCATCTACGACTACGTCGCGAACAAGATCAGCCCTGACTACGACATGATGGGCCAGCTCGTCATCCAGGGCACCGGCGTCCTGACGACGATTGTCTGGTCGGGCGTCGTGGCCTTCATCGCCTACAAGATCGTCGACCTCACCATCGGCCTGCGCGTGACTGAAGAGCAGGAACGCGAAGGGCTCGACATTGCGTCGCATGGCGAGTCGGCTTACCGAATGTAGCGCTCATGTTTCACCGTGGCCCGCGGAGCATCGCGGGCCGCACGCTGGGCGGGGTCCTCCTCCCGCAAGATGTTGCAATCTCTCCTCAGTGGCTATTCGGGGCGCCCCCAAAGGCGCCCCGTTTTTTTTGAACCTTCGGCTACAATTGCCGGCTTCATGGTTCCCCATCTCACCACCGCGCTGCAGGGGCCGCTGCTCGAGCTCGAGCAACGCTTTCTCGACCAGATGCCCGACATCGAGCGCTGGCTGCGCACGCACTGGCAGGAGCAGACGGTGCCGTTCTACGCGTCGGTCGATCTGCGCAACGCCGGCTTCAAGCTCGCCCCCGTCGACACGAACCTCTTTCCCGGCGGCTTCAACAACCTGAATCCCGCGTTCCTGCCGTTGTGCGTTCAGGCGATCCAGACGGCGGTCGAGCGCGTCTGCGCGGACGCGCGCGGCGTGCTCCTCGTGCCCGAGAACCACACGCGCAACACGTTCTACCTGCAAAACGTCGACACGCTGCGCAACATCCTCGCGCAGGCGGGCATGCGAGTGCGCATCGGCTCGCTGATTCCCGGGCTCACGGAGCCGACGACCGTCGCGTTGTCATCGGGCGGCAACCTCACGCTCGAACCGATCGTGCGCACCGGTCGCCGCGTCGGGCTCGCCGACTTCGACCCGTGCATGGTGCTGCTCAACAACGACCTCTCGTCCGGCCCGCCCGCGGTGCTCCAGGACATCGACCAGCCGGTGGCCCCGCCGCTCGAGGCCGGCTGGTACAACCGGAAGAAGTCGCATCATTTCGGCGTCTTCCACACGCTGGCGAAGGAATTCGGCGCGATGCTCGGCATCGATCCGTGGCTGATCGACCCGTACTTCGGCGTCTGCGGGATGGTCGATTTCGAGGATCGCGCCGGCGAGGAGTGCCTTGCGTCAAATGTCGCGACGCTGCTCGACCGGATCCGCGTCAAGTACGCCGAGTACGGGATCACCGAAAAGCCCTTCGCGATCGTGAAAGCCGACGCCGGCACCTACGGCATGGGCATCATGACGGTGCGCGATCCCTCGGAGGTCGTCGGCCTCAACCGCAAGCAGCGCAACAAGATGGCAGTCGTCAAGGAGGGCCTGGAAGTAAGCTCTGTGATCATCCAGGAGGGCGTGCCGACCTTCGAGTCGATCCACGATGCAATCGCCGAGCCCGTCGTCTACATGATCGACCGCTTCGTCGTCGGCGGCTTCTACCGCGTGCACACCGAGCGCGGCAAGGACGAGAACCTGAATGCGCCGGGCGCGCGCTTCGTACCGCTCGCATTCGAGGCGCCGTGCATTCCCGACCTTGCGGAGCCCGCCGGCTGCCCGCCGAACCGCTTCTACGCGTACGGCGTCGTCGCGCGGCTTGCACAGCTCGCAGCGGCGATCGAGGTCGAGGAGCTCGCGGCAGCCGCCGACACCGTGGCTGCATGAGCCCGCCGGGCCGTCCCAAGGGCGAATACCGGAGTGCGCAACACGAAGGTGTTCCGATGAATTCTGCCGCCGCGATGGTCGCGCCGTCGTACTGCCAGGTGATGGCGCGCTACAACCGCTGGATGAACGAGCGGCTCTGCGCGGAGCTGGCTGAAATCGACGACGCCGAGCGCAAACGCGATCGCGGCGCGTTCTTCGGCTCGATGCACGGCACGCTCAACCATTTGCTGTGGGGCGACCGAATGTGGCTCGGCCGCTTCGTCGACGAGCCCTGCACGGTCGCAGCCTTCGGCGCGGACATGTTCGCGGATTTCGACGCGCTCGCCCGCGAGCGCGAGCGCACGGACAGCAGCATCCTCGATTGGGCCGGCAACGTGACGCCGGAATGGCTTGCGGGGACTCTCGTCTACACGAGCCGCGTCGACGGGCTCACGCGCGAATTGCCGCGCGCGGTCGCGGCCATGCACTTCTTCAACCACGCCACGCACCACCGCGGCCAATTGACGACGCTGATGAAGCAGGCGGGGTGCGATCCCGGTGTGACGGACCTGCCGTGGCTGCCTGGCGTCGTGCGAATCGTCGACTGAGAACGAATCGCGGCTCGCATGAAAAAAGCCCCCGGGAGGAGAGTTCCGGGGGCTTCCGCGTTGCCTGCGAGCGCAGCGGAGGGGATCGTATTTACCGGATGAATCCGATGTCCGCGGTCGCGAACTTCCCGATGTTGGGGAAGATCTGCGCAACGTCGACCGGCGAGGCGCCAAACCACTTGGCAAGCGTCGCGCCGTATTGATCCATCGAGATCGTCGGAATCCACCGACCCTGGTTGCCCGAGTCGTTCGGACCGCCCATCGTGAGGTCGGGATAAACACCGTAGAAGTTGTTGCCGTTGACGGTGCCGGCAGAGAAGCCGTCGCCCCCGACGATGAAATGGTGGCTGCCCCAGCCGTGATCCGTGCCCGCGCTGTTCGGCTTCATCGTCCGCCCGAAGTCCGACAGCGTGAACGTCGTCACCTGGTTCGCGACACCCAGTCCGGCGGTGGCAAGGTAGAACGCGTTGATGGCCTTCGACATCTGCGGGTACAGGCTGTTGTGGCCATTGATCTCACCGGTGTGCGTATCGAACCCACCGATCGAGACGAAGAACACCTCGCGGCCCGGCGAGTGGCCAAGCGATGCCCGCTTCTCGATCACCTTCGCGACCGCCTTCAGCTGGTTGGCGAGGCCCGAGTTCACGCCAGCGAAGGCCGTCGTGATTGCGGTCGAGCCCGTTCCCTGCAGAATCGGGTTCAGAAGCTGGCTCGAACTTAGCGCAACGCCCATCGTCTGCTGCGCGGACTGCACGATCTGGTTCGAGTCGGGCAGCGTCAGCAGCGAGGCGCGGGCGGCAGCGCGCGCCAGCTGAGTAGCGCTTGCGCCGTCGCCCGAGAAACCGAAATTGCCTCCGGTCGGCAGTGACAGCGAGCGAACGGTGACACCGTTGCCGAACGTCTGCGACCCGGAGAACGACATCGAGATCGGCGTCAGCGCCGCCGGCAGCTGGCTCTGCATCACGTCCAGCAAGCGGCCACCCCAGCCCGTGATCTTGGCCAGGCTCGCATTGTTGACGCTCGTCATGAACTGCTGTTGCTGGTCGCTGTGCGAGAACAGGTTGTCCGGGACCTGGATGCCGCCGTGCTTGGACGAAATGTACTGCGCGCGGGTAATCGGCGCGGAAAGCGTGCCGACGTTGCACAGGACCGCGCACTTGCCGACGTTGAAGAGATTCGCCAATTCCGGCATCGCGGGATGCAGCCCGTAGACCACGCCGCTCTGGTTGGCCGGCGTGATTGGCAGCAGCATGGCCTGCGGGATGTTGATGCCGCTCGCCACCGGCCGCGCCGCGATGTACTGCGAGTAGTTGGTCTTCGGCATCACCATGTTGCTCGAGTCGTTGCCCCCGAACATGAACACGCAGACGAGCGCCTTGTAGTCGCTCACCGCCGCCGCCGCGCTCGAAAGCCCGATCTTGTCGATGCTGCCGGCAAGCATCAGCGCGGAAGTTCCGCCGGCCTGTTGAAGGAAGCGGCGACGCGAGAAAATGAAAGGTGCGCTCATGTCAGAACTCCAGTTGGTACTTGGGCGAAACGGTGACGAGGTACAGCGCCGTCCGAGACCGGTCCAGCAGTTGCTGGGCCGAATACGGTCCCGCGGGGCCGCCGAGCGCCGGGATGTCGATCGCATTCTTGATCGCGAGCTTCATCCCAGGCGGCATCGTGCCGAACAGCAGCATGTTGTTCACTTGCTGGATCAGATTTGCCGTGTTGCCGGCGAATGGCGTCAACTGGTTGTAATCGATCCTCGTGCCGGTCGAGCCCACGATCGTTGCGTCGGGGTTCTGACCGCAAAGATTCGGCGTGGCCGCCGGGCAACTCGCGCCGAGCGAAAGGCTGTACATGAAGTTGGCCCGCGGGAAGTACGTCGTCGCGTTGAAGATCCCGAACTGCGGGCCCGCGAGCGCCGTGCCCGGAATCACATAGTCAGCCGGGTAGTAGTTGAACACCGTCGGCGACGTGTAGACGTTCTCGTCCATGTTCGGCACCTGGTTCAGCGGATACACGCCGTCGCTCGTCGAATTCACCGCCCGCAACAGGTTCGTCACCAGGATCACCGGCTCCTTCAGCTTGCCAAACGAGGAGGTGATCGGATTCCGCGGCGCGAGCGCCTCGGAATCAAGCAGGATCGCCTTGATGACCGCCCTCATGTCCCCGCGCGTGCCCACCGGGACTCCTGACCCGCAGTACAGGGCGGTGCAGCTCGCGAACTGCTGGGAGACACGCAGCACGTAGGCCGGCGACGGATTGCTGGTCACCAGGTGCTGGATGAGCTGCTTGCTGATGAATGGCGCCGTGTTCGCGTGGTAGAAGAGCGCGTTCACGGCGACGCGGAGGTCCGTGTCTGCCGTCTGGCCGGCCGCGAACGTGAGGCCCATCGGGACCTTCTGCGTGATGTCATGCCAGTTCTGCGTGCCGCAGACCACACCTCCGGCCGGCGGCGTCGGGCCTTCGCAGGCCGTCATGTTGAAGAGATAGTTGATCGGCGAGTTCCACTTGATCGCGCCCGACAGCGGCCAGTACGACCAGCCGGTCATGACTTTCGCCATCTCGGTGATGTCGGTCTGCGCATAGGTCGGGATCGGGCTGCCCAGGCCGTCGAGCATCTGCGTGCCGTCCGGGTTCAATTCCCAGAGGCCGACCGAGAAGAGCTGCATGATCTCGCGCGCGTAGTTCTCGTTCGGGTTCGTGCCCTTGACCGGGTCGGCCTTCGCGTTGTTGACCATGTCGAGGTAGTTGCCCATCAGCGGGTCGACGCTGACGTAGAACAGGAGGTTCCAGAAGTTGTCGAGCGCGTAAGTCTGCAGCAGCTGCTGGTAGTTCCGGTTCGCGTAGCCAATCGGGTCGTTTGCCGCCGACGTCACGAGGATCTGCGACAGCGCCCATGTGACGCGCTGGCGAAGCTGGTCCGGCGCGTGGAGCGCGTTGTTGAAGAAGAAGCGCTGCGACACGAATTGGGTGTATAGATCGCGCGGGCAGTTGGTGCCGAATTTAGTCGCGTCGGCGGGTCCGCCGGGGGTCAGCGGGCTCGTGCAGTTGCCGGGCTGGCTCTGGGGCTGGTAGGCCATCACCGGAAGGGTCGTCGCCGGCTTCGCGAACTGGGCGTTGATGAATGCGTTGAAGCACGTCGTCATGTTCGGCGTCTGGCAGGCGCCCGCGGCGGCGGC
Source organism: Casimicrobiaceae bacterium (assembly GCA_039934535.1). Taxonomy (GTDB): domain Bacteria; phylum Pseudomonadota; class Gammaproteobacteria; order Burkholderiales; family Casimicrobiaceae; genus CAIWHR01. The sequence goes on from JBDTLY010000015.1 coordinate 14,218, forward strand.
GATATCCCCCACCACTGGGCCGAACGTCGCATGGGTCAGGAACCGCGCCGTGTCGAGGAACGTCGTCGTCGTCGCGCCGGTGCCGGCGTAGTGCGGCTTGTCGCCGGTGGAGCCGAAGACGAAGATCGCCTTGACCGTGGCGCCTTGGTCCGTGGAGATATACCAGGTCCCGTTACGGAAGATAGCGAGGTCGTCCTTCCCATCGCCGTCGTAGTCGAACATCATCGGGATGTCGCCCGGCACGCCGCCGAAGCTGAAGATCTTGTCGACGACGCCGTTACGCAGGGTGGTGCCATACCAGACGCCGTTTCTATAAACGAAAAGTCCCTTCGATCCGGTGCCGTTGACATCGCCGAGCATGGGGACATCGCCCGGCGCGCCGAAGAAGTACGAACTCGTGATCAAGCCGTCGTGCGAGGCACTCACATACCAGGCGCCGTCACGGAAGAGGACCGGATCGTCGCGGCCGTCGCCATCCATGTCGGCGAGCAGCGGCTTGTCGTTGGGCGCGCCGCCAAAGAAGAATGTCTGATCGATCGAGGCATCCTTGTTCGAGTCGGCATACCAGACGCCGGTGCGGTAGAGGACCGGATATTTGGTCCCGCTTCCGGCGAGATCGCCCAGCAGGCCGACATCGAGACCGGGCGCGCCGAAGGCCATCTTGAAATCGACTTGATGGTCGAAGTTCCCGTCAAGGAAGAATTTGCTCACGCTCGGGCGATAAACCCCGATCGCCGCCTGCATGGCCTGCCCGTACGCCTGCGGGACCGCGGCCACGATACCTGCGGCCAGCGCGAGCAATGCGAACGCATGGACAAACAGTGGGGACACTGCGCGGCGCCGCGCGCCGATGAACTCTTGCAGCATGGACGACCTCTTCTCGATGACCCGCTTCGCCGACCCGGAAGACCGCTCTCCGGGGTGTAGCGTCCCGCCCGATCAACCGGGCCACGCTCCGGCACCCGCAGGGAATGACGTCAATCCGCCCACCTCGCCCGCTTCGCCGGGCACTACGGTCGCGGAACCCCGCATATGACAATTGCATACGTAGGTTGCATGACGTTTGCATAAATTGCAACCCCCCCGGCAAGCCCGTAAGGGGGGTCATCCGACAAGCGGTCGCGGTCGCGACGACCTGTCGTGAACAACCCGTTGAAACTGCCCCGCTACCGGGGCTTGCGCTTGGCGCGGGGGTGAGCGCGGTCGTAGGCCTGCGCGAGGTACTGGAAATCGAGGTGGGTGTACACCTGTGTGGAGGCGATGCTCGCATGGCCCAGCATCTCCTGGACCGCCCGGAGGTCCCCCGACGATTGCAGCACGTGCGAGGCAAAGGAATGCCGCAGCATATGGGGATGCACATGCTGCGGGAGCCCCTGCTTCACCGCCCATTCGGCGAGCCGGCGCTCGATCGCGCGGGGCGAGATCCGCGCCCCGCTGCGGCCGAGAAACAGCGCCTTCACGTCCCTCCGCGGCAACGTCGCCCGGGCCGGGAGCCACGCGCGAATCGCCGTGCGCGCAGCGGCGCCAACCGGCACGATGCGCTCTTTCGCGCCCTTGCCCCACACGCGCACTTCGCCCTGGTCGAGATCGATGCGATCGAGATCGAGGCCGGCGAGCTCGGCGAGCCGCAGGCCTGACGAATACGCGAGCTCGAACAACGCGCGGTCGCGCAGCGCCAGCGTGTCGGTGCCTTCGATCTTGACGAGGCGCACGGCATCGTCCGGCGACAGCACCGCCGGCAACCGGCGCGCCGACCGGGGCGGCTTGAGACCCGCGCACGGGTTGTCCTTCCGCGCCGAATCGCGATCGTGAAGGAAACGGTAGAACGCCCGCCACGACGACAGCATCCGCGCGAGGCTCCGGCCCGACAGCCCGCGGCCGTGCAGCGTGGCCAGCAGTCGCCGCAAATCGCGCGACGCGAGGCCGTCGACGGCGGATTCGCCCGCGCCGGCGACCAGCACCGACGCATCGCGGACGTAGGCGGTCCGCGTGTGCGCGGGCCTTCCCGCCAAGGATTCGGCGAAGGCCTCGAGCAGCGACACGTTGGCCTGCGCCACGGGCCGGGACGGCAAGTCAGGCAGCGTGGTCTTGGTCATCGCGCCCGGATCGGCAGGCGGTCAGGCAGGCGGCAGGTAACGCGCGGTGGCAACGCTCGCGAGTTCCGCGAGCCGCGTGAGGTAGACGGTGCCCATGCCCGGGTAGAAGCGCTCCGCATCTTCGCTCGCAAGCCCGAGGAGGCCGAACGTCTGCGCCGTGCGCAGCGGCAGGAAGGCGAACGACCGCCACGCATCGCCGCGCTCGAACCAGTCGCGCGATTCGAAGGGCGCGTTCGGCCCGCAGTACGGCGCGCCGACCTGGTCCGCGTACTCGCGGAGCTCCATCGTGGTCGCCGCGAGCTCCGGCAGGTAGGATTGCTCGGGCACGCGTCCCCACAGGCGGCTCGCGACCTGCGGCACGCCGAAATCCTCCTTGAGGCTGTGGTAGAGGACGGCCAGTGTCGTCTCGAGGTCGGGCGCGGCAAAGAGCGCGAGCGTCGAACGGTGGAGCTTCTCGGCGATCTGGTCGTTCTCGCCGCCGAACTTGATCAGCTCCCGCAGGCGGTTCTCGAGCTCGGCGTTCTTCTCGCGCAGCGTGACGATCTGGCGCTCGGCGATGGGGATCGCATGGCCGCCGTGCGGATGCGGGACGAAGATCTCGGCGATGAGATCCGCGTAGTCTTCGAAGAACGACGGGTTTTCCTTGAGGTATTGGGCGACGGTGTTGGCGTCCATCCTGAACATTCCTGTCGTGGGTCCGTCGTTCATTGTCGTGCCGCGAGGTCGCGCCTCAACCGGCGCGAACCTCCCATTCGCCTTCGAACACCGCGGCCGCGGGTCCGGTCATCGTCACGCCGGAGCCCGCTCCGGGCCACGCCACCGCGAGGCGCCCGCCGCGCGTCTGCACACTCACCACGCCGTGGAGCAGGCCGCGCCGGATGCCCGCCACGACCGCCGCGCAGGCGCCGGTGCCGCATGCCGGCGTTTCGCCCGCGCCTCGCTCCCAGACACGCAGACGAATGTTAGCGCGATCCACCACCTGCATGTAGCCCGCGTTCACGCGCTGCGGGAAGCGGCGGTCGTGCTCGATCCGGGGCCCCTGCGACGCGACCGGCGCAAGGTCGACGTCGTCGACGACCTGCACGGCATGCGGATTGCCCATCGAGACCAGCGTGATGAGCACTGGGACCGTCTCGCCCTCGATGTCGAGCGGCCGGACCAGCGCGTCGCCGTCGCCGGCGAACGGGATATCGGCGGGCGCGAAACGCGGCACGCCCATGTCGACCGCGACCTCGCCGGCCGCGACGACCTCGGGGACGATGACCCCGCCCGCCGTTTCCACCCGGATCCGATCCTTTGCGGTCAGCCCCTGCTGCCGGACGAATTGCACGAAGCAGCGCGCGCCGTTGCCGCACTGCTCGACTTCACCGCCGTCGGCATTCCAGATCCGGTAGCGGAAGTCGACGTCGGGCCGCGTGGGTTTTTCGACGACGAGTATCTGGTCGCAGCCCACACCGAAGCGCCGGTCGGCGAGGCGTTTCAACTCCGCAGTAGTGAGCTCGACCTGCTGGCGGATGCCGTCGAACACGACGAAGTCGTTGCCGAGCCCCTGCATCTTGGTGAACTTCAGCGTCGTCACCGCCGCGGCCTTCGTCAGACGTTGAACCGGAAGTGCATCACGTCGCCGTCCTTGACAACGTAGTCACGGCCCTCGAGGCGCATCTTGCCGCGCTCCTTCGCCCCCTGCTCGCCCTTGCAGGCGATGTAGTCGGCGTACGCGATCACCTCGGCGCGGATGAAGCCCTTCTCGAAATCGGTGTGGATCACGCCGGCCGCCT
>JBDTLY010000016.1:0-17552 GCA_039934535.1 Casimicrobiaceae bacterium
AACTCGACAATCAGGCCAAGACGCTCAAGATCACGTCGGGCGTCCACGGCACCCTACAGCCCCAACCCCTCGCGAAGTGATGTCCGACTCCCCGTTCGTAGCGCGCTCCTGCACCCCGACCCCTGCCGCCCCTCGTCGCGCGACCTCTCCGGTCGCCGCGGCGCTGATGCTGGCGGCCTTCGCTTTCTTCGGTGCCGCCCATGCCGAAAAAGGCGACAAGGAAAAGCCGATCAACTATGTCGCCGACTCCGGCGACGTCAATTACCTGACCAAGGTCGGCACGTTGACCGGCAACGTGGTGGTCACGCAGGGGACGCTTACGATCCACGCCGACAAGATCGTGATGAAGCAGAACCCCGACAACTCGCTGTCCGCGAGCGCCTTCGGCAATCCGGTCACGTTCCGCCAGAAGCGCGACGGCGTCGACGAGTACTTCGACGGCTTTGCCCAGCGTGCCGAATACGATGGCACCAAGGAGTTTCTCGAGCTCTTCGACCGTGCGCTGCTGCGCCGCGGCCAGGACGAGATCCGCAGCAACTACATTTCGTACAGCTCGGCAACAGAGATCTTCAAGGCCGAGGGCCGGCCGGGATCCACGCCGGCGAACGATGCCGCTGGCCCGGGGCCGCGCGTGCGCGGCGTGTTCCAGCCGAAATCCGATTCGCCGCTTTTGCCGAAGGGAAAAGACGGCGGCAAGGATGCGCCGAAAGCGGTCGACAAGAGCGCGGCCCCCGCGGCGGCGCTGAAGCCGGCTGGCGAGCTCGCTCCGACACCGTCGAAATGACGCCTCCCGCTGCCGTGGCGGCAAGCAGGCTCGCGGTCGCGCAACTCGAAAAGCGCTACAAGGCGCGCACTGTTGTGCACGACGTGTCTCTCGATGTCGCCAGCGGCGAAGTCGTGGGGCTGCTGGGCCCGAACGGCGCCGGCAAGACGACGTGCTTCTACATGATCGTCGGCCTCGTCGCCGCGGACGGCGGGCGCATCGAGCTCGACGGCCGCGACCTGTCGCGACTGCCGATCCACACCCGCGCGCGCCTGGGCCTGTCCTACCTGCCGCAAGAGGCGTCGATCTTCAGGAAACTCACGGTGTCGCAGAACGTGCGCGCGATCCTCGAGCTGCAGAACCTCGATCCCGACGCGGAATCGAACCGGCTCGACGCGCTGCTCGAGGACCTGTCGATCTCGCACCTCGCCGACGCGCCCGCGCTCTCTTTGTCCGGCGGCGAGCGCCGCCGCGTGGAGATCGCCCGCGCGCTCGCGACGCGCCCCCGCTTCATCCTGCTGGACGAGCCGTTTGCGGGCGTCGACCCGATCGCCGTGATCGACATCCAGAAGATCATCGGCTTCCTCAAGGCCCGCGGCATCGGCGTCCTGATCACCGACCACAACGTCCGCGAAACGCTCGGCATCTGCGACCGGGCGTATATTATCAACGAAGGCCGGGTGCTGGCCTCGGGAGCGCCCGGCGAGATTGTCTATAATGAAGACGTGCGCAAGGTATATCTCGGAGAGCATTTCCGCCTCTGAACTCACGTCCCCCGCGCGTAACGCATGAAGCAGACCCTCCAGCTCAAACTCTCGCAGCACCTCACGCTGACGCCGCAGCTGCAGCAGTCGATCCGCCTGCTTCAGCTTTCGACCGTCGAGCTCAACGCCGAGGTCGAGCGGATGCTGCAGGAGAACCCGCTGCTCGAGAAGGCCGACGCCGAGGACGATTCGACCGCCGCCGGCGCCGTGTCCGTGGGGACCGCGTCCACGCCCGAGCCCGACGTGCGCATCGAACGTGCCGACGAACGCGAAGCCGCCGCCGAGCGCACTTCGTCGTCGGAATCGCGGGAGGAGACCGAAGGTGTGGATCGCTCCGACTTCGAGGATTATTCGTCGGGCGATTCCGACTGGGGAAGCGGAAACTCCTCCGACGACGACGACGGATTCTTCCCGCAGCAGGTCGCCACCAGCTCGCTGCGCGACCATTTGCTCCGCCAGCTCGCGGAGCTCAACCTGCCTAACCGCGACCGGCAGATCGTCGCCGCGCTGATCGACGCGCTGGACGACGACGGCTACCTGCACAGCTCGCTCGAGGAAGTCGCGGAGCTCTTTCCCGACGAGCTCGACATCGATCCCGACGAGCTCTCGATCGCGTTGCGCTACGTCCAGAGCTTCGAGCCCGCCGGCATCGGTGCGCGTGACGCCGCCGAATGCCTGACGCTGCAGCTCAAGTCGCTGCCCGCGACCACGCCGCTGCGCGCCGAAGCCCTGAAGCTCGTCGCCGAGCACCTTCCGTTGCTCGCGGCGCGCGATTTCACGAAGCTGAAGCGCCTCCTGCATTGCGACGACGCCACGGTGCGCCAGGTGCGCACGCTGATCATGAGCCTGAGCCCGCGGCCCGGCGCGTCGTTCGCCAAGTCCGAGGCGAACTACGTGATTCCCGACGTCGTCGTGCGCAAGGTCCGCGGCAAGTGGACGGCCACGCTCAACGAGGCCGCGATGCCCAAGCTGCGCCTGAACCGCATCTACGCCGACATCCTCACGCGCAACCGCGACACGTCGAACCACCAGCTCGCCGCGCAGCTGCAGGAGGCGAAGTGGCTGATCCGCAACGTCCAGCAACGCTTCGAGACGATCCTGCGCGTGGCGCAGGCGATCGTCGAGCGGCAGCGGAGGTTCTTCGAGCACGGCGAGGTCGCGATGCGGCCGATGGTGCTGCGCGAGATCGCCGACATGCTCGACCTGCACGAATCGACGATCTCGCGAGTGACGACGCAGAAGTTCATGCTGACCACGCGCGGGACCTTCGAGCTCAAGTATTTCTTCGGCAGCCACGTGGCCACCGACACCGGCGGCGCGGCGTCGGCCACCGCGATCCGCGCGCTGATCAAGCAGCTGATTGCCGCCGAGGACGTCAAGACGCCGCTGACCGACAGCCGGATCGCCGACCTGCTGGGCGACCAGGGGATTCTCGTCGCGCGCCGCACGATCGCCAAGTACCGGGAGGCTCTGTCGATACCTCCCGTCAACATGCGCCGGGCACCCTGACCCGCATCTCGTCGCGGGCGCATCGCAGTCAATAGAGGAGAGCTCGATGAACCTGAACCTTACCGGCAACCACCTCGACATCACGCCTGCGCTGCGCGACTACGTCGTCGCCAAGCTCGACCGCATCACGCGGCACTTCGACCACGTGATCGACGTCAATGTGGTGCTGGCGGTGGACAAGCTCCGGCACAAGGTGGAAGTCAACCTGCATACGCGCGGCAAGGACATCCACTGCGAGGCGATCGAGGCCGACATGTACGCCGCCGTCGACGCGCTGATCGACAAGCTCGACCGACAGGTCGTGAAGCACAAGGAAAAGCTCACCGGGCATCGCCACGAGGGCGCTGCGGTGAAGCGCGACATCGAGACTGGCGAGGCGCCGGTCGCTCCCGCCACCAGCGCACCCGGGGTCGTCAACGGGTGATTCTTTCCCGGGTCGCCTGAATGCGCCGGCGCGCCCCTCGATGAACCCGATCGCAGTTCTCCTGCCCGCGGAGCGCGTCCTCGCCGATCTCGACGCCGGATCGAAGGGCGAAGTCTTCGCTGCCTTCGGCCGCCTGTTCGCGAGCGGTGACGGGCTCAACGCCGATCAGGTCGCCGGCAGCCTTCACGCACGCGAGAAACTGGGCTCCACCGGGCTCGGCCAGGGGATCGCCATACCGCACGGCCGGATCAAGGGGCTGCGCGAAGCGCGCGGCGCGTTCGCGCGCCTCAGGACGCCGATCCCCTTCGACGCGCCGGACGGCCGGCCGGTCGGAAACGTGTTCGTGCTCCTCGTGCCCGAGCACGCCACAGAGCAGCACCTTCAGCTGCTCTCCGAGCTCGCGCAGATGTTTTCGGAAAAGCGCTTCCGCGACGCCCTCGCCGCCGCGCCCGACGCGCCGGCGCTGCACGAATTGTTCAAGCAGTGGCCCGCCAAATGACGGGCCCCGGCAACATGATGCGGCAGGTCAGCGTCGAGAAATTCTTCGCCGACAACGAGGCGCGCCTCGGCTTCTCGTGGCTCGCCGGGCGCCAGGGCGGCAGCCGCGTGCTGACGGGCGACGCGGCGCTGAAGCCGACGATCGGCCAGGTCGGCCACATGAACTTCATCCATCCGTTCCGCATCCAGATCCTGGGCGCGGCGGAAATGGCGTGGCTGCGCGAACTGCCGGAAAACGCGCTCCGGGATTCGATCTCGCGGCTGTTCACCACGGAGCTCGTCGCGATCGTCGTCGCCAACGGCGAGGACGTGTATCCGTTCATCCGCGAAAAGTGCGAGGCGCTCCACGTCGCGCTCTTCTCGTCCGCGCAGCCGTCGCCGCATCTGGTCGAGGTGATCCGGCTCTATCTCTCCCGCGTGCTCGCGGAATCGACGACGCTGCACGGCGTGTTCCTGGACGTGCTCGAGATGGGCGTGCTCATCACCGGTGCCTCGGCGATCGGCAAGAGCGAGCTCGCCCTCGAGCTCATCTCGCGCGGCAACGGGCTCGTCGCCGACGACATCGTCGAGCTGTACCGGATCTCGCCGGACACGCTCGAAGGCCGCTGCCCGGCCGTGCTGCGCGACTTCCTCGAGGTCCGCGGCATCGGCATCCTCAACATCCGCACGATCTTCGGCGAGACCGCGGTGCGCCCGCGCAAGCTGCTGAAGCTGATGGTCCACCTCGAGGATCACGGCAACGAAACGTTTTCCGAGCTGGACCGCCTGCAGGTGAACGCGACGTACCAGGAAATCCTCGACGTGCCCGTGCGCAAGGTCACGATCCCTGTCGCCGCGGGCCGCAACCTGGCCGTGCTGGTCGAGGCGGCCGTGCGGAACTTCGTGCTGAACCAGCGCGGCATCGACAGCACGAAGGAATTCATCGAAAGGCAGCAGAAGCTCATGGATGATGGCGACTGAGCGAGGCGGGCGAGCGAAAGCGAGCCAAGGCCCGAAGGGCGCGTCGCCGAGCGATGGAGGGCGGCCGTTGGTCCGACCGTGGCATATCATTGGAGCGGAAGAGGCCGCCGTCTGAGGGCCTGATTTCGTTGCGCTCTGTATATGGATCTTCTTCTCATCGGCGGCGTTTCCGGCTCCGGCAAGAGCGTCGCCCTCGCGGCGCTCGAGGATTCCGGCTACTACGCCGTCAACAACCTGCCGCTGCCGCTCGTCGCCGACACCGCGGCGTACCTCGCGCTCGCAAACCGCGACCGCGTCGCCATCGCGCTCGACGTCGAGACCGCGCTCGGCCTTGCCGGGCTGCCGGAGACGATTGCGCAGCTCAAGGCCGCAGGCTGGACCGTGCGCTTCCTCTACCTCGACGCGAAGACGCCGACGCTCGTCAAGCGCTTCTCCGAGACGCGCCGCCGCCATCCCTTCTCGAGCGACACGCGCACGCTGACCGAGGCCATCGAATACGAGCGCGGGCTCCTGGCCGAGGTGCGGCCGCTCGGCTACGCCTTTGACACGAGCGACCTGCCCGCGGCCGCGCTGCGCGCATGGATCAAGGATTTCATCAGCGTCGACGCAACGCGGCTCACGTTGCTGCTGGAATCGTTCGGCTTCAAGCACGGCATTCCGCTCGACGCCGACCTCGTGTTCGATGTGCGCTGCCTGCCGAACCCGCATTACGAACCCGCGCTGCAGGCGCTCACCGGCCGTGATCCAGCGGTCGTCGATTTTCTGGAGAACCTGCCCGAGGTCGAGCGGATGTACAACGACATCTATCACTTCGTGGCGAGCTGGCTTCCCGACTATGCGCGCGACAATCGCAATTACCTCACCGTCGCGATCGGCTGCACGGGCGGGCGCCACCGCTCCGTCTATTTCGTCGAGCGGCTGGCCCGCACGTTCGCGCCTCGCTACCAGGTCCAGACGCGCCATCGCGAGCTCGGCTGAGCCGGTTTCCATTAGAATTCGTCGATGAGCGCGCCGCGCACGATCATGCTCGCCTTCACGGGCGCCTCCGGAATGCCCTACGGGCTACGGCTGCTCGAATGCCTGCTCGCCGCCGATTGCCGCGTCTGGCTCGCGTACTCGACGGCGGCGCAGATCGTCGCGAAGCAGGAATGCGATCTCGTGCTGCCGGCGCAGCCGCGGGAGGCGACCCGGCAGCTCGCGGCCCGCTATGGCGCGCGCGACAACCGCCTCACGGTCTTCGGCAACGACGACTGGAACGCACCCGCCGCATCGGGCTCGAATCCCGCCGATGCGATGGCCATCTGCCCGTGCACGATGGGCGCGCTCGGCGCGATCGCCGGCGGACTCGCGGACAACCTGATCGAGCGCGCCGCCGACGTGATGCTGAAGGAGCGGCGCCCGCTGGTGCTCGTCCCGCGCGAAACGCCGCTTTCGGCCATCCACCTCGAGAACATGCTGAAGCTCGCGCGCGCCGGCGCGGCCATCGTTCCGCCCGTTCCTGGTTTTTACGATCATCCAAAATCGGTCGAGGATCTTGTCGACTTCGTCGTCGCGCGCGTGCTCGACCAGCTTGGCGTATCGCATCGCCTCGGCCCGCGCTGGGGTGCCGCACGCGGCGGACCGGATAGCGTCCCCGGCACGCAGCCCGCCTGATGTTCGGCCTCCGCAAGGGCGCGGCCGAGCGCGGGCCGTTCGAACTTCCGCTGTTTCCCTTGAACACGGTGCTGTTCCCCGGCGGCTTGCTGCCGCTGCGGATCTTCGAGCAGCGCTATATCGAGATGGCCAAGGCCTGCCTCAAGGACAACCAGCCGTTCGGCGTCTGCCTCATCACGCAAGGCGACGAAGTGACTTCCGCCGCGTCCAGGTCATTGGCGTTTTCGCCGGTCGGCACGCAGGCGACGCTTTCGACATGGGACATGCCGCAGCTCGGCATCCTGCACGTCACGGCGGTCGGCGGCGACCGCTTCCAGGTGCGCTCCCATCGCATCGAAACCGATGGTCTTGTTGTCGCGGAAGCCGCGACGATTCCCGCCGAGGCCGCGTTGCCGTTACCTGCGCGTTTCGAGGCACTCGCGAAACTGCTCGAGCTGATCGCGACCCGCGCCGGGCCGAACCAGTTTCCGCAGACCCTCGCGTACGACGATTCCTCGTGGGTGGGCTACCGGCTCGCCGAAGTGCTCCCGCTGCCACTGTCGATCAAGCAAGGCATGCTAGAGATCAACGACAGCGACATGCGCCTGTCGCTGCTGCAGAAGTTCCTGCAGCAACAGGGATTGGTGTAGGGCAGGCTCCCCGGGCCGGTATAATTTCGCTCTTTGCACGGCAAACGGACGGAGCGACCATGGCTGGCCACAGCAAATGGGCGAACATCAAGCACAAGAAGGCGGCGACCGATGCGAAGCGCGGCAAGATCTTCACGCGCCTTATCCGCGAGGTCACCGTCGCTGCGAAGATGGGCGGCGCCGATGCGTCGATGAACCCGCGGCTGCGCCTGGCGATCGACAAAGCCACGGCGAACAACATGCCGAAGGACACGATCGAGCGCGCGGCCAAGCGCGGCGCGGGGGCGCTCGAAGGGGTCGCCTACGAGGAAATCCGCTACGAGGGTTACGGGATCAACGGCGCGGCGGTGATGGTCGACTGCCTGTCCGACAACCGGACGCGCACGGTCGCCGACGTCCGCCATGCGTTCTCCAAATACGGCGGCAACCTCGGAACCGATGGCTCGGTCGCGTTCCTGTTCAAGCATTGCGGGCAGCTCGTCTTTGCGCCGGGCACGAACGAGGACAAGCTGATGGAAGCCGCGCTCGACGCGGGCGCGGACGACGTGATCGCCAATGACGACGGCAGCCTTGAAGTGCTCACGGGTCCGTATGACTTCGTGTCGGTGAAGGACACGCTCGTCAAGGCGGGGTTCACGCCCGAGTTCGCCGAGGTGACGATGAAGCCGTCGACCGAGGTCGAGATGACCGGAGAGGACGCCGCGAAAATGCAGCGGCTCATCGACGCGATCGAGTCACTCGATGACGTGCAGGACGTCTACACGACCGCCGTGATCAACGAATAGCGCCGCGTTGCCCACGCCCCGCTCCGCTGCGCAGCCCGAACGCCGCATCCTCGGCATCGATCCCGGCTTGCGCATGACGGGGTTCGGCGTCGTGCATGTCAAGGGCGGCAAGCTCGTGTGCGTCACCTGCGGCTGCATCCGGAGCGGCGAGGGCGAGCTGCCCGAGCGACTCGGCGTCATCCTGCGCGACCTTACGACGGTGATCGCGCAGCACCGCCCGACCGAGGTCGCCGTGGAGAAGGTCTTCGTGAACATCAATCCGCAATCGACACTGCTGCTTGGACAGGCGCGCGGCGTCGCGATCGCGGCCGCGGTGCTCGCCAACCTGCCGGTGGCCGAATACACGGCGCTGCAGGTGAAGCAGGCCGTTGTCGGTCACGGCAAGGCGGCGAAGGAACAGGTGCAGGAGATGGTCCGCCGCCTGCTGGACCTTGCGAGCGCGCCGTCGCCGGACGCCGCCGACGCCCTCGCCTGCGCGATCGCGCACGCGCACGCGGCGCAGGGACTGCTCGGCGTGCGCACGGCGGGGTTCCGCATGCGGCGCGGACGCCTCGTCTGATGCGCGCGCCGCGTCCGGAGCGGCTCCCGGGGGCCGTCGTGTTCGACATGGACGGGCTCATGCTCGACACCGAGCGCATGGCGGAGCGCTGCTGGTCCGGCGCCGCGGCGGCGCTGCGCATTCCATTCGACACTGCGCTGATTCCGGCGATGATCGGGCGCAACTCGCGCGATTCCCGGCTATTCGTGCTCGCGCACTACGGCGACGATTACCCGATCGATACGCTTATGCAGGCGTCGCGCTCGCACTTCGACGCCATCGTTGTGCGTGAGGGCATCGCCGTGAAGCCCGGCTTGCACGCGCTGCTCGACTGGCTCGAAGCGCTTGGAATACCCCGCGTTGTCGCAACGTCGACGCGGCGCGACCGGGCGCAGCATCATCTGGAGCGATGCGCGCTCCTCTTGCGGTTTCATGCGCTCGTCGGCGGCGACGAGGTTGTGCACGGGAAACCGGCGCCGGACATTTTCCTGCTGGCTGCCGATCGCGTGGGTATCCCTCCCGCGCACTGCATCGTCCTCGAGGATTCGGAACACGGCGTACGCGGAGCGCTCGCCGCCGGCATGATTCCGATCATGGTGCCCGACATGGTGGCGCCGTCGGACGACCTTCTCGCCCGTGGTCCGCTCGTGCTTGCCTCGCTCGCAGAGGTCCAGGCGCATCTCGCGACGCTGCCCCGCTGACGCGCGAGATCGGACCCTCGCCCGCGTGCCATAATCGCGGATCATGATCGGCCGCCTCACCGGAATCCTCGTCGAGAAGAACCCGCCGCAGATCCTGCTCGACGTGCAGGGTGTGGGCTACGAGGTCGACGTGCCGATGAGCACGTTCTACAACCTTCCCGCAACGGGCGAGCGCGTCATCCTATTCACGCATCTCGTCGTGCGCGAGGACGCGCATCTGCTCTTCGGCTTCGGCAACGAAGCGGAGCGGCGTGCCTTTCGGCAATTGCTCAAGATCAGCGGGATCGGCGCGCGCACCGCGCTGTCGGTGCTGTCCGGCCTCTCGGTCACGGAACTCGCGCAGGCCGTCACGATGCAGGATGCGGGCCGGTTAATGAAGGTTCCTGGCATCGGGAAGAAGACCGCCGAGCGGCTGCTGCTGGAATTGAAGGACAAGCTCGGCGCCGAGCTTACAACCGCCGTCGGCGTCAACCGCGCGCCGCCCGTATCCTCCGACGTGCTGCACGCGCTCGCCGCGCTGGGCTACAGCGACAAGGAGGCCATCGCCGTCGTGAAAAAGCTGCCGGACGGACTCGCGGTCGGCGACGCGATCCGGCAGGCCTTGAAGCTCCTCGCGAAGGCATGATCGCCCCATGACTATCGACAGCGACGAACTCGATCGCCTGGTCGGCGGCGAGGTCGCCGGCGTCGAGGAGGTGGTCATCGAGCGTGCGCTGCGGCCGAAGGCGCTCGACGAATACGTCGGCCAGGAAAAGATCCGCGGCCAGCTTTCGATCTTCATCGAGGCCGCGCGAAAGCGCAAGGAATCGCTCGATCACGTGCTGCTGTTCGGGCCGCCCGGGCTCGGCAAGACGACGCTGTCGCACATCATCGCGCACGAGCTCGGCGTCAACCTGCGGCAGACGTCAGGCCCGGTGCTGGAGCGGGCCGGCGATCTCGCGGCGCTCCTCACCAACCTCGAGCCGAACGACGTGCTGTTCATCGACGAGATCCATCGCCTCTCGCCGGTGGTCGAGGAAATCCTCTATCCTGCGCTCGAGGACTTCAAGATCGACATCATGATCGGCGAGGGCCCCGCAGCGCGCAGCGTCAAGCTCGACCTGCCGCCGTTCACGCTGGTCGGCGCCACCACCCGCGCCGGAATGCTCACCAACCCGCTGCGCGACCGCTTCGGCATTGTCGCGCGGCTCGAGTTCTACTCGCCCGAGGAGCTGACACGGATCGTCACCCGCTCCGCGGCACTGCTGAAGATCGTCATCGAACCCTCGGGCGCGCTCGAGATCGCGCGGCGCTCACGCGGCACGCCGCGGATCGTCAACCGTCTGCTGCGCCGGGTGCGCGACTTCGCCGAGGTGCGCGCCGGCGGCGAGATCACGCGCAAGGTCGCCGACGACGCGCTCGCGATGCTCGACGTCGATCTTTCCGGCCTCGACGTGATGGACCGCAAGCTTCTGCGCACCGTGCTCGACAAGTTCGCCGGCGGGCCTGTCGGCATCGACAACCTCGCGGCGGCGATCGGCGAGGAGCGCGACACGATCGAAGACGTGCTGGAGCCGTTCCTCATCCAGCAGGGCTTCCTGCAGCGCACGTCGCGCGGGCGCGTGGCGACTGCGCTCTCTTACCGCCATTTCGGCCTGACCCCGCCGACCCCCGGCGGGGCGGCCGACCTGTTCCCATCAGAATGACGTCCGACCGCGCCCATGAGCGCCGCCGGGCCGCCCCAAGGCGCGAATTGCTCCCCCTCGGGGGGCAGCGCAGCGGCCTCAGTTCCCAACTGAGCCGCAAGCGTGGGGGCACGCAAAAAACCTTTCGGTTCCCCATCCGCGTTTACTACGAGGATACCGACGCCGCCGGCGTCGTCTACTACGCCAACTACCTCAAGTTCATGGAGCGCGCGCGCACCGAGTGGCTCTCGTCGCTGGGATTCGACCTGGCCGCGGTCGAGCTCGAGCACGGCGTCGTGTTCGTCGTGCATCGCGTCGAAATCGATTTCCGCCGGCCGGCGCAACTTTCCGACCGGCTCGACGTCACACTGTCGCTGGTCGAGCTCGGACGCGCGCGGCTGATCGTCGACCAGGCGGTGGAACGCGGCACGGAAACCCTGACGCAGGCGCGCGTGACGCTCGCCTGCCTCGACCCCGCGACCTGGCGGCCGGCGCGAATCCCCGCGCCGCTGCTCGCACGCATGGAGACGCTCCTTTGAACGTGCATCCCGATCTCTCGTTTATCACGCTCGTCGGCCAGGCGTCGGTCGTCGTGCAGGCGGTCCTCGTCCTGCTGCTCGGCTTCTCGCTGTGGTCGTGGTGGCGGATCTTCCTCAAGGTGTTCCAGCTGAAGCGCACGTTGCGCGACACGGACGCCTTCGAGGACCAGTTCTGGAAGGGCGGCGACCTGAACGCGCTGTACCAGAGCGCCACCCAGTCGTTGACCGGCAGCGGGCTCGAGCACATCTTCACCGCCGGCTTCCGCGAGTATTCGAAGCACCGCCGCCAGGGCAGCAACGCGGCGGTCACGCTCGACAGCGCGCGTCGCGCGATGCGCGCCGCCTACCAGCGCGAGATCGACTCGCTCGACGCCCATCTTTCGGGCCTCGCGACCGTCGGCTCGGTGTCCCCGTACATTGGCCTGTTCGGGACGGTCTGGGGCATCATGAACGCGTTCCGCGGCCTCGCCAACGTGAGCCAGGCGACCCTGGCCCAGGTCGCGCCGGGGATTGCCGAGGCGCTGATCGCGACCGCGATCGGCCTCTTCGCCGCGATCCCCGCCGTCGTCGCGTACAACCGCTTCACGCACGACGTCGACCGGCTCGCGGTGCGCTACGAGACGTTCATCGAGGAATTCTCCAACATCCTGCAGCGGCAAGGACAGCCTGAGAATCATGCGTCGCGCGCGTAAATCGATCAACCAGATCAACGTCGTCCCGTACATCGACGTCATGCTGGTGCTGCTCGTGATCTTCATGGTCACGGCGCCGCTCGTGAATCCCGGCGAGATCGAATTGCCGTCCGTCGGCGCCAAGCTCACCGCGCCGGCGCAACCGCTCGAGGTCACGCTGCGCACGGACGGCACGCTCATCCTGCGCGACCAGCAGGCGGGCGGCCCCATCGTGCAGCTGTCGCGCGACGAGCTCGTGGCCCGGATTCGCGCGAAGCAGCAAAAACTGCCCGACCAGCCGGTGGTGATTGCCGCGGACCGGGCCGCGCGCTACGAGGACGTGCTCGGCGTGCTCGATCTCCTGCAGCGCAACGGCGTACGCAAGGTCGGGTTGCTCGCGCGTCCTCCCGCGACCTGACGCATGGCGCCGGATCGACCGCGGGCGCCGGCGAAGACCACGGGCCGCTGGCCCGCCTTGCTGCTCGCCATCGCCGTCAATGTCGGGTTCATCGGCGTCCTCTTCTTCTCGATCCGCTGGCAGAACCGGCAGCCCGAACCTGTGACCGCGGAGCTCTACGCACCGCCGTCCAAGGCGGTGGTTGCCGAACCTCCGGTGCCTCCGCCGCCCGCGCCGCCGCCACCGATCCCCGTCGCGAAACCGGATCCGACGCCACCACCGCCACCGCCCAAGGCTGTTCCGAAGCCCGAGCCGCAGGCTGAAAAACCGGATCCGCGCGCCGCCGACATCGCGCGCAAGGCCAAGGCCGAGGAAGAGCGCAAAGCGAAGGATGCGGCGGAACGCGAACGCAAGGAGCGCGAGAAGAAGGAGGCCGACAAGCGCGAGGCGGACAAGAAGAAGCAGGACGAGCAAAAACGCGTCACCGAAACGCGCGAGCGGCAGACGCGCGAAGCCGCCGAATTGAAGGCGCAGGCCGAACGGGAAAAGGCGACGCGCGACGCGCAGCAGAAGGCCGCCGACGCGGACGCCGCCGCGCGCTCGCGCGCCGAGGCCGATTACATTCGCCGCATCCAGTCGAAGGTGAAGGGCAACGTTACGCTGCCGCCCGATATGAGCGGCAATCCCGAGGCGATTTTCGATGTCGTGCAGTTGCCGACCGGCGAGATCATCGACGCGGTGCTGCGCAAATCGAGCGGCGTGCGCGCGTACGACGAGGCGGTGCAGCGCGCGATCCAGAAGTCGTCTCCGCTGCCGCGCCCGGATCGTCCCGAATTGTTCCAGCGCAGCCTGACGCTGAAATTCAGGCCTCAAGACTAGCCGAGGTGCCTTTTCCGCGCCGCCTAGCGCTTCTCGTTCGCGTCCGGGCGCGATAGGTCCTCGCACGGCGTCAACGACCCCGGCTGGAACACCGTGCCGCTGGCGTAGGTAAAATACATCCGCTGCTGGCTGTGCGCGATCAGCACGCGGTGCGAGCGCAGGAAGTCCGCGCCGAGCAGCATGTCCGGGTGCACGACCGTGATCGCGATGCGGCTGCCGGTTCCCTCGTACGTCGAATACTTCCAGATATCGGCGAATCGGATGGAGGGATCCCGGATGATTTCGTTGTCGATGCGGAAGGACTCAAACGGGCCGACCCACGTCGGGATCAGCTTGCGGCCCGCGCCCCTTCCGCAGCCCACGGAGACGACACCGGGTGACTCCGGCATCACGCCGAGCGCCGCCGCCTGCGACTTCGTCAGGATCGACGTCGACGCGCCGGAGTCGAGCTGCGCCTTGACCGGCATGCCGTTGATCTCGACATTGAACTCGATGGCGGGATTGGCGCCGAAGATCGCGTCGATTTCAACCATGCTGGCGCCTTCGGTCGCCCAGTAGGCGAGCGGCTTGCCGTCGCAATCGCGGACCTGGAACAGCCGGACCATGTCGTGGGCCAGGTCGAACTCTATGTCGACGTGCCGGAAGAAATCCTCGCCGAGGATCACGGCGACGTCGCCGCCGAACTCGTGCTCGCCCGCGACGAGCATGCGAAAGTTCCGGCGCTTGTCACCGCCGATCACGAACTCGTCGATGGAAACGGTCTCGACCTTGGTCTCGCCGCCGACGCCGATGATCCGGATGGACCCGGTGTCGTAGCGCACAAGGCCGAGACGCTCCGCCGCCGGACGCATGAGCAAGCTCACGCCGGCGCCGGTGTCGAGCATGATGCCGACCTTCTGGCCGTTGATCGCGCCATCGATAATCGGCACGCCGCGTGTCGTTCGCACCTGCCATTCGGTGGTCCGCGCCAGCGTGCACTTGCCGGGCGCTGCGGCGTGCGCGTTGCACGCCGTTGCGAGGCAGGAGGCCAATCCGAGCGCTGCCAGGACCGCCCGCACGGCACGTCGCGCAACCATCCCCAGTGACCGGCACTCCGGTGGAGTCAGACTTCCTTCGGCTTCTTCTCGACGATCTGGATCGCCGCCCAGCTCCATTCGGCGCGCTGCTCGACCAGCTGGCGCAGCGCGACGGTGTAGACCGAGCGGCCCGTCGTCAGGATGATGTTCCGGCCCTCGACGTACTCGGAGGTCGGCACGATCAGCGTCTTCACCGCGAGCGGCTTGTCGGGGCGGGACGGCGGCGGCAGGTAGAGCCCGTCGAAGCGCGCGCCCATCGTCGAGACGTCGATGCCGTTGACGATGATGCCGAGGTCTTCCTTCGCCTCGCGCTTCGCGTGCAGGACCACGGGGACGAGGCGCTCGGCGATGATCGACACGCCGGCCTCGACCTCGTCGTTCGAAACCTTGTTCAAGCGCCGCACGACGCCCAACACCCAGTCGGTGATGTCGGATTGACGCACGGCGACCAGCGCGCCGAGCGCGAGGCTCTGGCCGATGCCGCCCGAGGCCGCGATGCGCAGACCCGCGACGCTGCGGTCCTTGACCTGCCACATCGGGTCGCTGAACGACGAGATCGACGCGGCGAGCGAATCCTGCTCGTTCTGCGCGGCGCGCAGCTTCGCGCGCGGGCCGTCGGAGACCGCGTAGACCTCGATCTGCTCGCCGGAGGCATTCGAATCGTTGGCCGGCTCGTTGACGTCCTTCGCCGCGAGGTCGCGGCAAATGCGTCCAAGCCCGACGCGGACCTTGGCTGCGACGGTCACCGCGATCCGCGGGTCGCGACGCAGGTCAGCGTTGAGGTTGGGCGAGATGGCAGGCCGCACTTTTTCGAGGATCGCGACGCGCTGCTGGTTGATCGGCGCCGCCGGTCCCTGGTCCGTCGCCTCGGCCTGGCGCAACGCATGGATTGCGCGCTCGAGCTGCTCGGCCATCGGCGTGGTATCGAGATAGCGCAGCATCGAGCCGGAATCGTTGCCGGTGCGGCGCACGAGCCCGCTCTTGCCGGCGACGTCGACGAAGAATCCCTCGGCCGAGCGCGGGACGGCCTCGAGCTCGAGCTTGCGGCTCCATGCGCGAAGTTGCGCCGTCGCCCAATCGAGCTCCGCCGGCGAGAGGTTGCCGGTGTTGAGCTGGTGGATCAGCAGCACGAAGACGTATTCCTGCTCGATTGTCCAGTGCGTCGCGTTGGTGCCGCCGCTGCCGATCGCGACCTGCACGCGCTCGACGCCGAGCTCGGTCGCGCGCATGTAGAGCTTGTGCAGCTCCATCCACTTCGCCGGGATCCAGCGCTCGTACCGGAACACGCGCAGCTTGGCGTCGGTGCCGTAGTAGTGGATGAGCCGCGAGAACAAGCGCGGCACGACGGGCTTCCACCGCGGGTTGTCGGATTGCGCGAGCGCCTGCTCGAGCGACGTCTGGTAGGCGTACAGGAACCCCTGGCACATCTCCTGGAGTGCCTGCCAGAGGCGCTCCGCGAGGCGGGCGGACGTGTCGACGTTCTCGACGTACTGCTTGGTGAGTTGCCGTCGATCGGCGCCCAGCGCGGAATCGAGGAACTCGACCGCGGCGATGCGATTCAGGTCGGGCGCCTTGCGCGCCTGCCGCATCCCTTCGAACGCACGCATCACGTGCTGCTGGCGCCCGATCACGTCGAGCGTGGGCAGCTGACGCAGCCAGCCGGACGCCGTCTTCGGCGTCAGAAGAGGATCGGGATGGTCCCGCGCCTGCTGGGTCAGAAATCCGAACATTGTTTCGCGTGTGGGCCTGCAATGGACGACCGGCGAGGCTCGAACCAATGATGCAAACGCGAAGCCGCGCCCTGCCTCGACACCCGGACGAAGCCTTCATTTATAGCCCAATTCCGGGAGCGGCGCAAAACCGCGCCCGCGTCGGCTACAATCGCGCCTCCCGACGACGCTGCGCGCGCGAACGCCGGCCGCCCGGTTCGCGCGGCTTCGCCCGTCAGTTCGCGTTTCTTCTTCAGGAGGTGCTTCATGTTGCCCTTGCAATTCCCGCGGATACCACCGGCCGTCGCCGTGGTTGCCGCATGCATCGCCATGGCGGGCACGCCGGCCGCGCAACAACCTGCCGCTCCCAGCGTCCAACCTTCGATTCCCACCTTATCAAGCAAGATCGGTGCCCAAGTGACTGAACTCAAGAAAATCGATGTAAAACAAGGTGATGGCGCAGAAGCCGTCGCCGGGAAAACTGTGGTCGTGCACTACACCGGATGGTTGTATGACCCGGCCGCGGCGGACGGTCACGGGACCAAATTCGACAGCTCCATGGACCGCAAGGTGCCCTTCGATTTCATGCTCGGCGCGGGCAGGGTCATCAAGGGCTGGGACCAGGGCGTCGCCGGAATGAAGGTTGGCGGCAAGCGGACGCTCGTGATCCCGCCTCAGATGGCCTATGGCGAGCGCGGCGCGGGTGGCGTGATACCTCCGAACGCGACGCTGCTGTTCGACGTCGAACTCCTCGAAGTGAAAAGCTAGGCTTTCGCGGCAATTCGCTGATGTCGGCGCGAAACGGCACCAGGACCAGGGTTCGGCGACTCGATTACCGGCCGCCTGCGTTCCTCGCACCGGAGCTCGCCCTCACGCTTCGGCTCGAGCGCGAGGCCACGCGCGTCACCTGTGCCTTCGCGTTCCATCGGAACCCGGCCGCGCCCCCGGAACTCGCGACGGCGCCGCTCGCCCTCGACGGCGAGGACCAGCGCGACGTCGCGGTCGAGCTCGATGGCGTTGCCCTCCCGCCCGACCGCTGGACGTACGACGGGCAGGCGCTGACGATCCATGCGCCGCCCGCGAGCGGGCATCTCGCCGTTCACGCGACGATCAATCCGGCCGCCAACGCCGCGCTCCTCGGTCTCTACGTTTCGACCGGCGTGTATTGCACGCAATGCGAGGCCGAGGGCTTCCGGCGCATCGCCTTTTTCTTCGACCGCCCCGACGCGCTCGCGACGTACACCGTGACGATCGTCGCGGATCGCGCGAGCTGCCCCGTGCTCCTGTCGAACGGCAACCGGGTGGACGCGGGCCTGCTCGACCATGGCCGGCATTTCGCCCGCTGGCACGACCCGTTTCCGAAGCCGACGTACCTGTTCGCGCTGGTGGCGGG
>JBDTLY010000017.1:0-17509 GCA_039934535.1 Casimicrobiaceae bacterium
GAAGTTCATTTCCACCATTCCGCTCGGCCGGTTGTCGCTGCCGTCGGACATTGCGACGGCGGCCGTCTTCTTCGCCTCCGACGAGTCCGCGTTCATCACCGGCGCGTGCCTCGAAGTCGACGGCGGGCGATGCGTCTAGATTTCGGTCAACCGAGCGCCGCCAGCGCCACCGGCTCGGCCGGCAGCGGAATCACCGCCATCAGGTTGTCGCCATCACGCCGCCAGCGCGCCCACGGCGCGAATCGCTGCAGCAATCCGATCATCGCCGCATTGTCGGGCAGGACGATCGCATGCAGTTCGCGAATGCCTCGCAAGGCTGCGGCGTTGACGAGCCGCCCGACGAGCGCGCGACCGATACCCCGCCCCTGCCAGGCATCGACCACGGTAATCGCGAGTTCCGCGGTCGTCGAATTTTCGGAGATCCGCGCAAAGCGCGCGACACCGATTCCTTCGAGCGTTCCGTCATCGGCACGCGTGCAGGCGCCGAGTGCGTACTGGTTCCATCCGTCCATCGCGGTCAGACGATGGAGCTCGAGCTCAGACAACTCGCGGCGGGGCGCGAAAAACCGGCGGCGGATGGACTCGGGGGAGAGCCGGGTCATCGCGGCGGCGATCAGCGGTTTCGATGCCGGCGTAATGGGACGTACCGTAACGTGACGTCCGTCGGGCAGGGCAATCGATTCCGGGGCTATCGACAGGGGCAGGGTTTGCGTCAGCATGGGGCCTCCATGAATCTTAATTTACAATTGCAAATCAGCATGTTATGGCTATCGCAGGCGCTCGGACGGGCCATTGTTTTTAGATTTCATATATAATATTATATAAAGAATGGCACGATATTCAACCGAACACAAGGGGCAGACGCGGACCCGAATCCTGGCAGCGTCGGATCGGCTGTTGAAGGAGCGGGGCGCGCAGGCGGCGTCGATCGACGCGGTCATGAAGGGCGCCGGCCTGACGGTCGGCGGCTTCTACGCGCACTTCGATTCCAAGGACGAGCTCGAGCGCGAGACGCTGCTCTACGGACTCGATGCCAGCATGGACCGCCTGCTCGCGCCGCTGGCCGGCATCGCCGACGATCGCGCGTGGGCGCGTGCGCTGATCCATCGCTATCTGCATCAGGCCGACGAGCCGGATCTCGCACGCGCGTGCCCGCTCACGCTGCTGCTGCCGGAAGTGACGCGCGGCGGTCCGGCGTTCCAGGCGGCGTTCAGCGAGCGCACCGGCGCGTTGCTCAAGCGTGTCGCGCACCGCTTTCCCGCGGCCGCCGGGATGTCGCCGCGCGAGGTGGCGATCGCCGTGTTCGCAAGTTGCGCAGGTGCCGTGGCATTCGCGCGGACGATTCCCGCGCCGCATGCCCGCGAGCGCGTTCTCAACGCAACCGAGACGATGCTGGTCGCAGCGCTCGGGCTTGCAGACGTCGAAGCCCGCTAGAGCGACATCATTTCGCGTACACCATGTCGCGCAGCCCGATCGACAGCACCGGCATGTAGGTGATCACCATCAGGCAGGCAAAAATCACCAGCACGAACGGAACGAGCCGGGTCATGATCTGGTCGAGCGAGATCCGCGCCACCGTGCACGCGGCGAACAGGTTGACGCCGAAGGGCGGCGTGATCATCCCGAGCGCCAGGTTGACGACCATCACGATGCCGAAATGGACGGGATCGATGCCGAAGTGCACGGCAACGGGTGCCAGGATCGGCGCCAGCACGATGATCGACGCGGAGGTCTCGATAAACATGCCGATCACGAACAGGGCGAGGTTGACGCCAAGCAGGAACAGCACGGGCGACTGCAGCCACTCAACGAGGAAGGCGCCGATCTTCGCCGGCACGCCGGCGCGGGTGATGAGATAGCTGAAGAGCCCCGCATTGGCGATGATGAACATGATCACCGCCGCGGAGACGACGCTTTTCTTCAGCACCCTCGGCAAATCGGCGATCTTCGTCTCGCGATAGACGCCGACGCCGACAATCAGCGCGTAGAACACCGCGACGACCGATGCCTCGGTCGGCGTGAACACGCCGCCGTAGATGCCGCCGAGGATGATCACCGGCATCAGTAGCGCGAGCGCCGCCTTGCGCGTGGCCACGAAGAAGGGCAGGCGGCCGTCATGGTCGCCTTTGCCATAGCCCTTCCAGCGCGCGTAGACGACGACGAACACCATCAGCGCGATTCCGATGAGTAGTCCCGGTCCGAAGCCGGAAATGAACAATTCGCCGATCGACACTTCCGCGGAAACGCCGTAGAGGATCATCGGGATCGACGGCGGAATGATCACGCCGAGCTCGGCGGAGGTTGCTTGCAACGCGGCCGCATAGTTGACCGGGTATCCGTGCTTGATCAGCGCCGGAATGAGGATGGCGCCGATCGCGAACGTGGTGGCGACACTCGACCCTGACACCGATGCGAAGATCATGCAGGTCAGCACGCACGTGGCGGCGAGACCACCTTGGACACCGCCGACGATCGACTTTGCGAATTCGACGAGGCGCGCCGATATCCCGCCGGACTCCATGAGGTTGCCCGCGAGGATGAAGAACGGGATTGCCGCCAGCGGAAATCTGTTGAGCGACGAGAACATCTCCTTCACGACGGCGAGGAAGCTCAGGTTGGCCTGCCAGGCTCCGATGAGGCTCGCGATGCCGATCGCGATGGCGACCGAGATCGACAGCGCGAACGCGATAATCATCGTCACGAGCATCGTGCCGGGCATGATCTGGGGCCTGTTCTATTGCGCGGTTTCGAGTTCCTGGCGCCGCGGATCGAGCAGGCACCCGATCACCGCGATCGCCGAGAACACGGCGCCGACCGGCAGGGCGAGGTAGGCCCACGTCATCGAGTACGACTCGAGCCCACTGATCGTCTGGAAGCGGCCGCGCCAGGCGTAGTCGCTGCCGAACCACAGCATCACGCCGATCACGACCAGCGAACAAAGGGCCGCGAGGAGATCGAGGAGCCGCTTGCCGGTCGGCCCGGCCATCCGGTGCGCAACGTCGACGCAGACCATCGCGCCCTGGCGGAACGCGACCGGCGCGCCCATGAACACCATCCAGATCAGCGTGAAGCGGATCAGCACCTCCGACCATTCGGCCGGCTGCTGGAATACGAAGCGCGAAAGAATCTGGTAGAGCCCGAGGCACGCCGCCGCGACCAGCATCGCGCACGCGATCGCCAGCGCCAACGCCGTCGTCCGGCGCTCCCAGGCGAGGAAGATGCTACGCACGCGATGCGCCGGCTGCCGGTTTTCCGGAGTTATTGGTAGTTCCGGATCTTGTCGATATTGTCCTGGCCGAATTTCTTGCCGAACTCGACAAACGTTGGTTGCAGGGTCGCCTGGAACTTGCTCTTGTCGACCACTTCGACCACGGTCATCCCGTGCGCCTTCAGTTCGCCCACCACGCGGCGCTCGTCCTCGTCGATGCGCGCGCGATTGGCCTTGACCGCTTCCTTCGCGGATTCGGCGAACGCCTGCTTGTCGGCGGCCGGGAGCTTGTCCCATTTCGCCTTGTTCATCAGGATGAGCGCGGGCGAGTACACGTGGCCTGTGAGCGTGATGTATTTCTGCACCTGGTCGAACTTGGCGGCGGATATGACCGACAGCGGATTCTCCTGGCCGTCGACCGTACCTTGCTGCAGCGCCGTGAACACCTCGGTGAACGCCATCGGCGTGGGGATGATGCCGAACTGCTTGTACGCCTGGATGTGCACGGGATTTTCCATCGTGCGCATCTTGAGCCCTTTCAGGTCGTCGGGGACGATCACCGAGCGCTTGCTGTTCGTCATGTGGCGGAAGCCGTTCTCGCCCCAGGCGAGCGCCACCAGGTTCTTGGCTGGGAACTTGCCAAGCATCTCCTGGCCGATCGGGCCGTCGAGCGTGCTCCGCGCGTGCGCGTAGTCGCGGAACAGGAACGGGATGTCGAGGATGGCCACTTCCGGAACGAAATTGGGCACCGGTCCCGTCGACGTCATCGTAAGATCGAGCGTGCCGAGCTGCACGGCTTCGATCGACTCGCGCTCGGCGCCGAGCGCGCCGGAATAGAAGTTCTGCACCTTGTAGCGACCGTTGGTGCGTTTTTCGACTTCCTTGGCGAATGTGTCGATCGCCACTCCGTAATGGGAGTTCTGGCTGATCGAAATGTTCATCTTCAGCGTTTCCTGCGCGGCGGCCGGTGCGGCGGGCACGCCCGCGAGCGCGGCGACGAGAACGACGGGAAGGGCGAAGCGCGGCAATCGCATGGGTGTTTCCTCCGGGAGTGCGGGCGCGGGTGGGTTGTCGGAATGGCCCGTTCGCGCGGATTCTAGCAAGCGGCGGGCAGAAGTACAGGTAACTTCGGGCCCCGTCGAGGGGAAATCTTCCCGGATGGCGCCCGCTTTATGAAATAATCGGCATGGACAGGCCCCCAGACGGGGGCCGCCGCCCGATCCCTCGGTCCCCACAGGCCCGCTTCATGCTCGACAGCAACGTGCAAGCGCAACTCGCGGCTCTCCTGCCGCCGTCGGCGCTTCTGACGTCGCCCGAGGACACGCGCCCGTACGAGTGCGACGGGTTGACGCTCTATCGCGCGCTGCCCGCGGCCGTGGCGATCCCCGATCACGAGTCGCAGGTGATCGCGATACTGAAGCAGTGCCACGAGTCACGTGTTCCCGTTGTGGCGCGCGGCGCCGGCACCAGCCTTTCCGGGGGCGCCATGCCGGACAAGAACGGCGTCGTCCTTTCCCTCGCGAAATTCACGCGGATCGTCGCGATCGATCCGCTCGCCCGCACCGCCGTCGTGCAGCCGGGCGTGCGCAACCTTGCCATCTCCGAAGCCGCCGCGCCGTTCGACCTCTTCTATGCGCCTGACCCGTCGTCGCAGATCACGTGCACGATCGGCGGCAACGTCGCCGAGAACGCGGGCGGCGTCCACTGCCTCAAGTACGGCCTCACGGTGCACAACGTGCGACGCGTGCGCGCGGTGCTCATCACCGGCGAGGTCGTCGAATTCGGCAACGATGCGCTCGACTGCCCCGGCTACGACCTCCTCGCGCTAATCAACGGCTCGGAAGGGCTGCTGGCGGTCATCACCGAGATCACCGTCAAGCTTTGCCCCAAGCCGCAGCAGGCGCAGGTGGCGCTCGCCGCGTTCGACGATGTCGTCGGCGCGTGCGCGGCGGTGTCAGGCATCATCGCCGCGGGCATCGTGCCCGCGGGCCTCGAATTGATGGATCAGGCCGCCACGCGCGCGGTCGAGGAATATGTCCACGCGAGGTATCCGCTCGATGCCAAGGCCGTGCTGCTGGTCGAATCCGACGGCATGGCGGAGGAAGTCGCGGCCGAGATGGCGGAGATCAGGCGCGTACTTTCCGAAGCCGGCGCCACCGAGGTCCGGTTGTCGAAGGACGAGACGCAACGCCTGCTGTTCTGGTCGGGGCGGAAGGCGGCGTTTCCCGCGATCGGCCGGATCACGCCCGACTACTACTGCATGGACGGCACGATCCCACGCAAGGCGCTGGGGCAGGTGCTGGCGCGGATCGAGGAATTGTCGAAGGAATACGGCCTGCGCTGCGCGAACGTGTTCCATGCCGGCGACGGCAACCTGCATCCGCTGATCCTCTACGACGCGAATGCCGACGGCGAAGTGGAGCGCACCGAGGCTTTCGGCGCCGCGATCCTCGAGCTTTGCATCGACGTGGGTGGCACCATCACGGGCGAGCACGGCGTCGGCGTCGAAAAGCTGCCGCAGATGTGCATGCAGTTCAGCCCCGGCGAGCTCGAGCGGTTTCTCGCCATCAAGGCAGCGTTCGATGCCCAAGCGCTGCTGAACCCGGGCAAAGGTGTGCCGACGCTGCATCGTTGCGCCGAATTCGGCAAGGTGCACGTCCATCACGGCAACCTGCCGCATCCCGACATTCCCCGCTTCTGACGACCCGATGACCCCTCTCGACCACGCGCGGCCCGCGCGACCCGACGCGCGCGACGTCGCGGACCTCGTCACCCGGCTCGCCGCGGATTATGGCGACCGCGCGGTGACGACCGCTGCGATCCGCGAAGGGCATAGCCACGGCGAAGGGCTCGCGGATGCCGCGCTGCCCGACGTCGTCGTGTTCCCGAAGACGAACGAGGAAGTCGCGTCGATCGTGCGCCTCTGCTATGCGGCGCGCGTGCCGATCATCGCGTTCGGCGTGGGCACGTCGCTCGAAGGCCACGTCGCGGCGCTGTCGGGCGGCGTGTCTCTCGATCTCTCGCGGATGGATCGCATGCTCGAGATCAACGCGGAGGATCTCGATTGCCGCGTGCAGGCGGGTGTTACGCGCGAGCAGGTGAACGCCGAGCTCAAGGGCACGGGGCTCTTTTTCCCGATCGACCCGGGCGCTAACGCGACGATCGGCGGCATGGCCGCGACTCGCGCGTCCGGGACCAACGCGGTGCGCTACGGCACGATGCGCGAGAACGTGCTCGGCCTCACGGTCGTCACCAGCGACGGGCGCATCATCCGGACGGGCGGCCGTGCGCGGAAATCGAGCGCGGGCTACGACCTCACCCGGCTGTTCGTCGGCTCCGAGGGCACGCTAGGCATCATCACCGAAATCCAGCTGCGGCTCTATGGTGTGCCCGAAGCGATGGCGGCGGCGGTGTGCCAGTTCCCCGACCTCGAAAGCGCGACGCGGACAGTGATCATGGCGATGCAGCACGGCATCCCCGTCGCGCGGATCGAGCTGCTCGACGACGTCCAGATGCGCGCCTGCATCCGTTACTCGAAGCTCGAGGGTTTTGCCGAGAAACCCACGCTGTTTTTCGAGTTTCACGGCAGCGAGTCGGGCGTGGCCGAGCAGACCGCGCAGATGCAGGCGATCGCCGAAGAACACCACGGCAGTGCGTTCGAATGGGCGACGAAGCCGGAGGAGCGTTCGAGACTGTGGAAGGCGCGGCACGCGGCGTACTACGCGGCGATGGCGCTGATCCCGGGCACGCAAGGATTCGCCACCGATGCCTGCGTGCCGATCTCGCGCCTCGCCGACTGCATTCTCGAGACGAAGGCGGATGTCGAGGCAAGCGGCCTCACCGCGCCCATCGTCGGGCACGTCGGCGACGGCAATTTCCACCTCGTCGTACTGTTCGACCCGAACGACGCGGGACAGCGCGCCAAGGCGGAGGCGCTTGCCGAGCGGGTATCCATGCGCGCCATCGCGATGGGCGGCACCTGCACCGGCGAGCACGGCATCGGGGTCCACAAGCTCGGTGCCCTGGTCGTCGAGCACGGCGAGGCGGTCGACGTGATGCGCACGATCAAGCGCGCGCTCGACCCGCACGGCATCATGAATCCCGGCAAGACGGTGCCGAACTGAATACCGGCATGTACACCCTCTATATCGGCAACAAGAACTACTCGACATGGTCGCTGCGCGGCTGGCTCGCCGCGAAACTTTCCGGTGCCCCGTTTCGCGAAGTGATTGTTCAGCTGTCGGGCGTCTACAACCGCGAGTGGCGGAAGTTCTCGCCGACGGCGCGCGTTCCGGCTTTGCATGACGGCGACGTCGTGGTCTGGGATTCGCTGGCCATCGCCGAATACCTGGCCGAGCGGCACGCCGGCATGTGGCCCGCCGACGGGGCGGCGCGCGCGCACGCGCGCTCGATCGCCTGCGAGATGCATTCGGGCTTTGCGCACCTGCGCAACGACATGACGATGTGCATCAAGGAACAGGTCGACGTGCGGCCGTGGTCGCCGGGCCTCGTGGCCGACATCGCGCGGGTCGCCGAAATCTGGACCGGTGCGCGGCAGCGCTTCGGCAATGACGGGCCGTACCTGATGGGCGCCTTCACGCTCGCCGACGTGTTCTACGCGCCGGTCGCGTTTCGCTTCCGCACGTATGGCGTGACGCTCGACGGAACCGCGGGGGCTTATCTCGAGGCGCTCGCCGCGCATCCTTTCCTGCGGGAATGGGAGGCCGCGGCGCGCGCTGAAACGGCGATCGTCGAGGCGGACGAGCCGCGTGTGATCTACCGCGACAAGATCGCGCCCGGGACGGCCGCCCGCCCATGATGGAAGCGGTCGTCGCGAGCTTCCAGGCGCGGATTCGCGCGGCGGTCGCCTCCGGATCGCCGCTGCGCATCCGCGGCGGCGGCACCAAGGATTTTTACGGCCAGGCGCTCACCGGCGACGTGCTCGACACGACGGCTTGCGAAGGCATCATCGATTACGATCCCACCGAACTCGTCATCACGGTGCGCGCGGGGACCAGCCTCGCGCATGTCGAGCGGACGTTGCGGGCCGAAGGCCAGATGGTCGCGTGCGAGCCGCCGCGTTTCGGCGAGGGGGCGACCATCGGAGGTTTCGTCGCGTCCGGGCTCTCGGGGCCGCGCCGCCCGTACGCGGGCGCCGTGCGCGATCTCGTCCTCGGCGTGCGCATCGTCGACGGCAAGGGCGACGATCTGCGGTTTGGCGGGCGGGTGATGAAGAATGTCGCGGGCTTCGACGTCGCGCGGCTGATGACCGGCGCGCTCGGCACGCTGGGCGTCATCACCGAAGTCTCGCTGCGGTGCATGCCGATGCCGAAAGCCGAGACGACGCGCCTGTTCCAGTGTTCCGCGGACGAGGCGATCCGGTTGACCAACGAGTGGGGCGGCAAGCCGCTGCCGGTCACGGCGACGGCCTACCATGCGGGGCGGCTCGCGGTGCGGTTGTCCGGTGCGCCGTCGGCGGTCGAGGTCGCCGTCGCGAAAATCGGCGGCAAGGCACTTCCGGGGAACGACCGCGGCGGCGCGTTCTGGCGCAGCGTCAAGGAGCAGACGCAGCCGTTCTTCCTTGCCGCCGCGGCGCCCGGCGCGACGCTATGGCGTCTCTCGGTCAAGCCGACGGCGCCGTACACCGATCTCGACGGCGAACAGCTTATCGAGTGGGGCGGCGCGTTGCGCTGGCTGCACGGCACCGAGCGCACGAATGTAGCGCGCGTCCGCGAATGGGCGAGCGAACACGGCGGGCACGCGACGCTCTATCGCGCCGCCGACAAGGGACAGGGCGTCTTCCAGCCGCTCGGCGACTCGCTCGGCGCGCTGCACCGCCGCCTCAAGGCCGCGTTCGATCCCGCTGGCGTGCTGAATCCCGGCCGCATGTATCCGGATTTCTGATGCAAACTTCGCTCGCCGATTTCATCAGGGAGACGCCGGACGGCCGCGAAGCCGACGAAATCCTGCGCAGTTGCGTCCATTGCGGCTTCTGCCTCGCGACCTGCCCGACATATCAGCTTCTCGGCGACGAGCTCGACGGTCCGCGCGGGCGCATCTATCTCATCAAGGAGGTCCTCGAGGGCGGCAAGGCGACGGAGAAGACGCAGTTGCACCTCGACCGCTGCCTCACCTGCCGGTCCTGCGAGACGACTTGTCCTTCCGGCGTCAAGTACGGCCGCTTGCTCGACATCGGGCGCCACGTCGTCGACAAGCAGGTGGGACGATCGGCAAGCGCGCGCGCCGGCCGCCTCGCGATCATCACAAGCTTGCTGTCCGGGCCGCTGTTCGGCGCCGCGCTCATGGCGGGCCGCCTGCTGAAGCCGCTGCTGCCGAAGGATGTGCGGTCCGGCATTCCGGATCGCCTGGCGCCGGGCCGCTGGCCCGAGGCGAAGCATCCGCGCCGGATGATCGTCCCTGCGGGCTGCGTGCAAGGCTCGCTCGCGCCGATCATCGACACCGCCATGGCCCGCGTGCTCGACCGCATTGGCATCTCGCTTGTCCGCGTGGGGGGCGGCGGCTGTTGCGGCGCGCTGCCGTATCACCTGAACGAGCAGGAGCGCGCGATCGACATCGTCAAGCGCAACATCGACGCGTGGTGGCCCCACATCGACCGCGGCGCGGAGGCGATTGTCGTCACCGCCAGCGGCTGCGGGGTCATGGTCAAGGATTACGGCCCTCTCTTGCGGCTCGACGCCAACTATGCCGCGAAGGCGAAGAGGGTCTCCGAGCTCGCGCGCGACACGGTCGAGGTGGTCGCCTCGGAATGGACGCGGATCGCGCCGAAGGTCGCCATGGACCTTGGGTCGCGCAAAGTGGCGTTTCATTCGCCATGCACGCTGCAGCACGGAATGAAATTGAAGGGGCGCGTCGAGGAAATCCTGCATGCGCTCGGGCTCGAGCTGACGCCGGTGCCGGACGGGCACCTGTGCTGCGGCTCCGCCGGCACGTATTCGATCCTGCAGCCCGCGATCTCCAAACAGCTCAAGGCGAACAAGCTCGCCGCGCTCGAGTCGGGGCAGCCCGATGTGATCGCGTCGGCCAACATCGGCTGCATGATGCATCTGGCCGACGGCGCGTCGGTCAAGGTGCGGCACTGGATCGAGCTCCTCGATTCGCGGATGGTCGGTGGTCCGCGGTCGCCTGCTTGATGCGCGTAAGGGCCCGATGAGCGCCGCCGCGCCCGCGACCAGCCTGCGTGCCGGCTATCGACGCTTCCTTGCGATTCCGACGCGCTGGATGGACAACGACAACTACGGCCACGTCAACAACGTGACCTACTATTCCTACTTCGACACGGCCGTTAACCAGCACCTGATTGTCGACGGTGGACTCGACATTGCAAGCGGTCCTGCGATCGGACTGGTCGCGGAAACGATGTGCCGGTTCCGCAAGCCGCTTTCATTTCCGGATACCGTCGACGCGGGCCTGCGCGTGGTCAAGATCGGCACCTCGTCGGTCCGCTACGAGATCGGACTCTTCCGGCAAGGCGACGACGAGCCCGCGGCCACCGGCTATTTCGTCCACGTCTGGGTGGACCGCGCGACGGCGCGCCCGGTGCCGGTGCCCCCGGCCGTTCGTGCGGCGCTCGAGCCGCTGGTCGTGCAGCGGCCGGAATGACGGAAATCAACTGTTCACGGATGACGGCTGCGACGCGCGACGACGCCGAAGCGCTGCTCGGTGGATTCCTGCAGGGCGACGCCCACTATCGGGCGTCGAGCGCGGCGTATGGCGACGGCGGCAAGGAAGCGCTCGCGCGGGCGCTCGATCTATTTCTTGCGCATCCCGAAATCGGCTTCGTCTGGCTTGCCTTCGCAGGGACGGACGACGGGCCGGCTGCGATCGGCGCGTGTGTGGTCTGTCATGCGATCTCCACGTCGCGCGGCACGCTGGTCGCGAAGCTCGACGACGTGACGATCCGCGACGGCAGGCAGGGGCGCGGCGTCGGCGCCGCGATGCTCGGCGCGCTTTCCGCGCATCTGCTGGAGCACGGAATCACGCGCATCGACACGGCGTGCCATCGCGACAACACGGGCGCTTGGCGTTTCTACGAGCGCCTCGGGTTTGTCCCGCTCGACGAGGAGCGGATCTCGTTGTTGCTCGAGTCGACGCCGCAGCGCGGCCATGATTGAGCACGCCCGCGCGATCGTGCTGGTTCCGGCGGCGGGGGGCGGCCGCCGCTTCGGCGGCAACGCGCCGAAGCAATACGCGCTGCTCGGGGCGCGCGCCGTCCTCGCATGCACGCTCGACCGGCTCGCGGCAGCGCTTTCGCCGATGCCGATAGTCGTCGCGCTTGCGCCCGACGACAGGCACTACGACGCGGCGATCGGCGCGCGCGATGGCGTCGAGACGCTGCGCTGCGGCGGCGGCACGCGTGCTGCGACGGTGGCCAATGCGCTCGCCGCGCTCGCCAAGCGGTGCGGCGACGACGATTGGATCCTGGTGCACGATGCGGCGCGTCCATGCGTTCCGGTCGACGCGATCCTGCGGCTCGTCTCGGAGATCGCGCGCGAGCCCGTCGGGGGCCTGCTCGCGATTCCCGCCGGCGATACACTGAAACGGGAGGATTCCGCGCATCCGGGGCGCGTATTGCATACCGAGGATCGTCGAGGCATCTGGCAGGCGCAAACGCCGCAGATGTTTCGGTACGGCATCCTGCGCGCGGCCTATGCACTGCCGGGCACGCACGCGACGACCGACGACGCGCAGGCGGTGGAGGCGCTGGCGGCGACCGGCGCCTGTGCACAGCCGCGGCTCGTGGTCGGCAGCGCGCAAAACGTGAAGGTCACGTATCCTTCCGATCTCGCGCTTGCGAGAGCTATCCTTGCGACGCAAGAGGGCTCGTCATGACCATCCGCATCGGCAACGGCTTCGACGTGCACGCGCTCGCCGCGGGGCGGCGACTCGTGCTGGGCGGCGTCACGATTCCCCATGAACTTGGACTCGATGGCCACTCCGACGCCGACGTGCTGCTGCACGCGATCGTCGACGCCGTCCTCGGCGCGCTCGCGCTGGGCGACATCGGCGCGCATTTTCCGGACACCGATCCGCGCTGGAAAGACGCCGACAGCCGCGTGCTGCTGCGGCACGTCGCGGGCCTGGCGTCGGCGCAGGGCTTCGTGGTCGAGAACCTCGACACGACGGTGATCGCGCAGGCGCCGAAGCTCGCGCCGCACGTTCCGAAGATGCGCGCGAACATCGCGGCGGATTTGGGCTGCGACGTGACGCAAGTCAGCGTCAAGGCGACGACGACCGAGCGCCTGGGCTTTGCCGGCCGCGGCGAGGGCATCGCCGCGCTGGCGACCGTGCTGCTGTTCGCGCGCTGAGGCGCAATCGGTTGCTCGTCAATCGGTGCCGGTCGTCACAAATGTTTCGTCGTTCCCGCGAAGGCGGGAACCCAGCGTCGTTCTGCAAATGTCGCTGGATCCCCGCCTTCGCGGGGATGACGGCATTCAGAGCGGTATCGCGACGCGGGCGATCGTGCCGCCGCCATCGCGCGGCAGCAGGTCGAAGGTGCCGCCGTGCAGGCGGGCGATGCGGTCGACGATGGCGAGGCCGAGACCCGCGCCGGCGACTCCATTGGCATTCGTGCGCGCCGCCGACGCCCGTGTGAACGGCTGCTTCAGCCGCGCGACTTCGTCGGGCGCAATACCCGGCCCGCGGTCCGCCACGTCCAGCACGAACTTCCCATTCGCGGCTGTCGTCGTCACTTCGACCGGCGACGCGCCGTAGGCAAGCGCATTGTCGATGAGATTCGCGACCAGGCGCGCATACGCGGTCGGCCGCAGCAGCACGGGCGGCGCCGTCCCCGGCGTATACCGTACATCGCGGCCGGTGCTCGTGTAGCGCTCCACGCATGCCGCCACGATCGCGCCCGCGTCGCGGGGCTCGAGCGCGGCCTCGCTGTCGGTGTGCGCGAATTCGAGGAACTGGCCGATGATCCGATCCATCTCCTCGATGTCGGCGACCATGCCGGCCTGCGTTGCCTCGTCGCGCGCCGCCATCTCGATGCCGAGGCGCAGCCTTGCAAGCGGCGTCCGCAGGTCGTGCGACACGCCGGCCAGCAGCACCGCGCGGTCGCGCTCGAGCTGGCGCAGGTTCGCGGTCATCCGGTTGACGCCGCGATTGAGGTTGGCGATTTCGGACGCGCCGCTTTCCGGCAGCGGTGGCGGCGATTCGCCGCGCCCGACACGTTCGACCGCCGCATTCAGCTCGCGCAACGGGCGCGCGAGATAGCGCGCGAACAGGAACGCGGCGAGAAACAGGATGGCGGCGACGGTCAGGCTCCAGACAATCGCGCGCCATGGCTCGTCGGCGATTTTTGGCCGCGGCGGAAGCGGAAACCCGATCCAGTAGCCCGTGCCTCCGGCGTCGA
Organism: Casimicrobiaceae bacterium; assembly: GCA_039934535.1. Taxonomy (GTDB): domain Bacteria; phylum Pseudomonadota; class Gammaproteobacteria; order Burkholderiales; family Casimicrobiaceae; genus CAIWHR01. The sequence goes on from JBDTLY010000017.1 coordinate 13,584, forward strand.
CGCGGACGAACATGAGGCCGCGGGCGGGGGCGGGGCGCACGACGGTGCCCGGTCCGAGCTGCTCGCGCAAGCGCACCTCGAGCTCCTCCAGTTGTGGATATGCGGGCGCGCCTGCGCCCATCAGCGGACGCTCGCTCTCCGGCACGATGCGCACGCCGAAATCCTGGCCGATGCGCCGGACCGTCTCGCGGCGCTCCGCGGCATCCGAGGACTCGAGCGCCGCGCGCACGGCCTGCAGCTGCGCGATCTTGGTGTCGCTGAACGCGCGGACGAGGATCTCCGCGCGGTCGTGGCGAAACACGCCGATCGTCGCCACCAGCGCCACGGCGACGACGACGAGGAGGAGCATCGCGAGGCGCCCGAACAGCGAACGTGGATAGAGGGTCACCGGTGTCAGGCCCCGGGAGCAGGCGGTGAAGCGTCGTCCGGAACGAAAATGTAGCCGAACCCCCACACGGTCTGGATGTAGCGCGGATTCGCCGGATCGGGCTCGATCAACTTGCGCAGGCGCGACACCTGCACGTCGATCGCACGATCGAATACGTCGTGGTCGCGGCCGCGCGCCAGCAGCATCAGCTTTTCGCGGGCCAGCGGCTGGCGCGGATGCTGCGCGAAGACCTTGACCAGAGAGAACTCGCCGGTCGTCAGGTGGATCGTGCTGCCGCCGTTGGTAAGCGTGCGCGCGGCGAAGTCGAGCACGAACGGACCGAACGCCGACTTGCCTTCGGTCGCGGGCGCGCCCGGCGCGAGCCGCTCGGTTTGCCGGCGCAGCACGGCGTGAATGCGGGCGACGAGCTCGCGCGGGTTGAACGGCTTTGGCAGGTAGTCATCGGCGCCCATCTCGAGCCCGACGATGCGGTCGACGTCCTCGCCCTTCGCGGTCAGCATGATGATCGGCACGCTTTCGCCGGCGCCGCGCAGGCGGCGGCACACGGCGAGTCCGTCCTCGCCCGGCAGCATGAGGTCCAGGACGACGAGATGCGGCGGGTCGCGCTGCAGCTTTTTGTCGATGTCGCGCGCGTCGGGAAGCGTCGCCACCTCGAGACCTTGCTCGGTCAGGTAACGGGACAGCAGGTCGCGCAGGCGCACATCGTCGTCGATGACGAGGATCCGAACAGGTGAGTTGCGGAGGGGCATGGCGAATTAAACGTTTCAATGAGCGTCACGGGGGGCGTCATGTGTAACCGATTGTAACGCCACGGGAGCGGCGCAACGTCCGGTTGCAATCGAGGTGGGACAGCGTGGAACGGGGTGGCACAATCGTGTCCAACGTCATGCAAGCACCGATGGACACGTCGCCGGTGCGATGCCGCAACCGAACCAGACAGCCACGAAAGGATCGACCATGTTCGAAAGATCGCTTCAAGGAAGTCGTTTCAGCCCGCGTCGCGCCGCCGCCATCACGGTCGCAGCGCTCGCGCTGGCGTTTGGAGGTGCCGCAATGGCGCAGCCGGCCGGCGGTCACGGCGGCCCGCACGGCGCGATGGCGGGACACGGCGGCGACGAGATGCTCGGAAATCTCATCGCGCACGCCCAGGCGCAACTCAATCTCAACACGTCGCAGAAATTGGCATTCGACTCGGCGGTCGTGCAAACCAAGGCCGCGCGCGAGTCCGGCCGCGCGATGCATCAGAAGGTGAAGGATGCGCTGGCCGTGGAGCTTGCGAAGACGGAACCGGATCTGGCCGCCGTCGCCGCAGTCGCGGATGGGGTCCAACAGCAGGGAACCGCGCTTCGCCACCAGGTGCGCGACACCTGGCTCGCGCTTTACGCCACGTTCTCGCCCGAGCAGAAGGCGGTGGTCAAGGACCTGCTGCAAAAGCGCATGGCGCGCATGGATTCGTTCCGCCAGAAGATGCAGGACCGGATGCACGGCGCGAGCTGATTTAATTCGTCTCTCCCCTGTCGGCCTCCGCGTGTCGGGCTCTCCGGCCGAGCGCGGATCTGCAAGCCGACATTCGGACCCGGCCTCCGCGCCGGGTCTTTTTTTGTCACCAAGGCAGGATGTCGGTGTCGTTACGTTGTCCGACGCGCTCGAGGCCACTCAGTTCATCGCGTTTTTTCTGCCACGCGGACTTACTTACGGCCTGCTTCTGCGTCGCCGTCAACTTGTCCCAGCTGGACTCGGCGGCATCGGATTCCGACTTCGGCGCGCCTGACAGCGCGGCGGTTTCACGGACCATGTCGTTGCGCTGACCGACCTGCTCGATGGCCGTAAGTTCGCTGATTTTCTTCGTGCGCGCGGAGGCGATAGCCGCCGCCTGTTCCTGCGGCGTCAAAGTCAACCACTTTTCCTTGGCCGCCTTGTAATCGGCCCGGTGCTGGGCCGCCTGTGCTTGCGTCATCGGCTTCATGTCGTCGGCCAGCGCGGGCAGGCAGGCCACCGTCAGTACACCCGCAGCAAGCAACATCGTCCATCGTTTCATGAGTGCTTCCTTTTGCCGTCTCAATTGTCGAACGCGAAGATTCGCTTCCAGTCATTCTTCATGCTGATGACGACCCAGCCCTGCTTGCCGGCCTCGTCATGCAACGCCTGCGGGAACGTGCCGACCCTGGTGGCCGGCAGGCCTTGCGCCGGGCCATACGCGTACTCGCGCGCAGCGTCGTCGTGCAGGACGAGCATCGAGAGACGCGCGCCCGCACCCGCCTTCGTGTACTCGAGCATCTCCCGATCGCCTCCGGAATTGCCGAACGCAGCGTACGGCCGGCGGCCAATCATCAGATGGATGCCTTCGGGCTTGCCCGCCTTGTCGTCGTTCAGCAGCAGCCTGGGCTCCTTGGTCAGGAAGGGTTTTCCGTCCTTGGCATAGCCATATTTCGTCGCGCCGGCGGTCCCGACGACCTGCTCGGGCGGAACGCCGTAGACTTCCTCGGAATAGGTCCGCACGAAATCCTGCCCGCCGCCGGTGACAATGTAAGTCTTGTATCCATTCGCGCGCAGGTATTTCATCACCTCCTGCATGGGCAGGAAGGTGAGTTCGGTATAGGGACGATTCCAGCGCGGATCCTTCGCCGTGCTCAGCCATTTCTTCGCTTCGGCATTGAACTCGTCAACCGACATGCCGGTGAGTGTGGCGACCAGGATCTTCTCGAGATCCTTCATGGGAAGCTTGGCAATGGCCTCGCGGTTGCCGGACATCACGGTCTTGAACGGCTCGACGTTCGCCAGCTCAGGTTTCGCCTTCACCACCGCCGGCACGCGGTCGAGGCAATACATCACCTGCGAATAGATCGGGTGCTCGACCCACAGCGTGCCGTCCTGGTCGAACGTGGCGATGCGCTCGGCGGGAGGCACAAACGCCGGACTCCTCTGCGTCGTAGTCGTCTGCACAAAATCGACGATCGCCTTCTTCGCCGGACCCTCATTCCATGACGGGAGCGGATCCGCCTGGGCGAAGGCCGTTCCAGCCAGGACCAGTGACGCGGCGAACAGCAGTGCACGCATCGGCGCGAAATACGAATAACGATTCATGGGGCGCCTCTCGGTCATGATGGATTTTCTTCGCTCGAATCGTGAATAAAAACGGGCGCCAAAGAAAATTGGCGCCCATTCTTTCAAGTCAAGTAATACCTGGCAGCTACTCGCCTGCGTGGCTGCCGCCCTTCGACTCCTCCATTGCCTTGATGATCTGATCGAGGTTGTAGCTCGACGGCGTCTGCAGCGCAGGGAATTGCTTGTAGCTCGCCAGTTCCTTCATCCACAACAACTGCCCGATCGGCAGCAGGTTCCAGTCGTAAAGGTAAGCCGTGCTCGGCGCCGCCAGCGCGCCGCCCATGCCCAGAAGGGTCAACTGATCCGCCCCTACGGCGGTTTCGAACGGATCGCGCTTGATGTTGTTCACCTGCGTCCAGTGATAGCTCTGGACCCCTAACAGGCCACCTGTGGCTGTCGAGGGCGCCATGGCGTAGTAGAACTTCCAGTTCTT
>JBDTLY010000018.1:0-17453 GCA_039934535.1 Casimicrobiaceae bacterium
CGACGTTGCCGGAGGCGGCCGCCCAGACCGGCGGCGCGCCCGGCGCGACGGCGCGCGCGGCGGCGGCGACCATCGGCAGCGGCTCGTAGCGGATGTCGATCGCTTCGATCGCATCCATCGCCGCGGAAATGGTCGTCGCGACGACCGCGGCCACCGCTTCACCAACGTGGCGCACGACGTCGACGGCGAGCGCGTGACGCGGCGGCGTTGCCGTGGGCGAGCCGTCGGCACGCTTGAAATCGGCCGACAGCAGCAGCGGTTTCACACCCTCGCGGACGAGGTCGGCGCCGGCGATGACGGCAACGACGCCGGGCAGTGCCGCGGCCGCGGTCGTGTCGATCGCGACGATGCGCGCGTGCGGATGCGGCGAGCGCAGGAACGCGGCGTGCGCCTCCCCAAGTGCGCTGACGTCGTCGGCGAAGCGCCCCCGGCCGGTGAGGAGCGCATCGTCCTCGACGCGGAGGACGGACTTGCCGCTGCCAAAGCGGGCAACTTGCGGTGACACGTTCGCCATCGGCTTCTCGATCCGAAGAGAATGGGCGGCGCGGAAATCATGCCGCGGCGCGAGGCGCCCATCATAAGCGAGTGCGGCGAACGCGAACACGCCCGCGAGGCCTTGCGCCGGACGGTTGCGGCGATGCGGGCGGTCAGAATCCGGCGCGCGACGGCCGGGGAAACGCGAAGGCGATATGCGCGCAGCTTCGCCCGTAGCGATTCGCGGCGTCGATCACGCCGTCGGCGACACCGACCTGCAGGCGGGCGAGCGACGCAACGGCGTCGCGCAGCGCGCCTTCGGGCAATGCGCGGACGCCCAGCGTCGAAAGCTCGTGCGCGTGCGCATGCGCGAGGTCGCCGAGGAAGTGGGCGAAGGTCACCTGGCCGGCGACGGTCTGGTTGGCGGCGAAGGCGAGGATGGCGAGCGCCGCGTCGGCGGACGCCTGCGGCACTTGCCGCGCGAATTCCAGAACGTTATCGGCATGCGGGGTCGCTGCATGCGTGGCTTTTGAGGCAGGGGCGCCGATCGCGCCCGCGCCCTTGTGGGACAGGGGGTTCATCGGGGGTCTCCGTGAGTCGATTGATGCAATGCACCATACGTTGAATATGCATTTAAATCAATGATTCCATGTTGTACTGTGCAGCGAGTTCCGCGCCTTGATGGTGCAATGCAATATCCTCTGGTGTTGTCCGTGGGCGGGACGGACAATCCCCGGTCCGGGTGCGCGGCACCGTCGTCGCCTTGGAGCTCCACTACCTCCCTCACACGGCGTCCGAAGGCCAGACCCCATCGGACCTGCTGCCGGGCGAGTATGTGTTCGCCACCGCGCAGGCGGCGGCGGACGGCGCTCTGACCGTCGCACGCATCCAGGTGAGCAAGGACGGCGTCAAGTCCCCGCAGTAGCGCTCACCGCCGCGAGCGCCGTCAGGTTGACGAGCCGCCGCACGGTCGCCGACGGCGTCGCGATCAGCACCGGCTTGCGCGCGCCGAGCAGGATCGGCCCGATCGTGAGCCCCTCGCCGCCGGTGATCTTCAGCAGGTTGAACGAGATGTTGGCGGCATCGAGGTTCGGCATGACGAGCAGGTTCGCCTCGCCGTGCAGCGTCGAGTCCGGATGCACGCGGCCGCGGATCGCTTCCGACAACGCGGCGTCGCCATGCATCTCGCCGTCCATCTCGAGCCCCGGTTCGCGCGCGGCGAGCAGCCGCCGCGCCTCGCGCATCTTCCGCGCCGACTTCGAGTCGTCGCTGCCGAAATTCGAATGCGAGATCAGCGCCACCTTCGGCACGAGGCCGAAACGGCGGACGCCATCGGCAGCGAGCCGCGCGATCTCGACCAGCTGCCCGGCCGACGGGTTGCGGTTGACGTAGGTGTCGCAGATGAAGAGCGTCCGGTTGGGAAGCATCAGCCCGTTCATCGCGGCAAACACCGGCGCATCGTCCCGCGGCCCGATGACGTCCGCCACATGGCGCAGGTGTGCGTGGTACTTGCCGACGGTTCCGCAGAGCATGGCTTCGCATTCGCCCATCTGCAGGAGCAGCGCGCCGATCAGCGACGGCTTCCGGAGCACCGCTTCCTTCGCGTCCTCCGGCGAGATCCCGTTGCGACCCATCAGCTGGTAGTAGAGCTGCCACGCCGCCTTGTAGCGCGGATCATTGTTGATGTTGACGAGCTCGAAGTCCTTGCCCGCCGTGAGCCGCAGCCCGAACTTCCGGACGCGCGCTTCGATCACTTCGGGGCGTCCGATCAGCATCGGCCGCGCGAGGCCTTCGTCGACCACTACCTGCACCGCGCGCAGCACGCGCTCTTCCTCGCCCTCCGCGTAGACGATCTTGCGCGGCGCGCGCTTCGCGTTTTCGAACACCGGCTTCATGATCAGGCCCGAGTGCCAGATGAACTGCGACAGCCGGTCGCGATAGGCGTCGAAATCGGCAATGGGGCGCGTCGCCACGCCGTCTTCCATCGCCGCCTTCGCCACCGCGGGCGGGACCGTCACCATGAGGCGCGGGTCGAACGGCTTGGGGATCAGGTACTCCGGACCGAACGACAGCGACTCCCCCGCGTACGCTTGCGCGACGATGTCGGAGAGTTCCGCATGGGCGAGGTCCGCGATCGCGCGCATGCACGCGAGCTTCATGCCTTCCGTGATCGAGGTCGCACCGACGTCGAGCGCGCCTCGAAAGATGAACGGAAAGCACAGCACGTTGTTCACCTGGTTCGGATAATCAGAGCGGCCGGTCGCGATGATCGCGTCGGGACGCACGGCCTTGGCGAGCTCGGGGCGGATCTCCGGCTCGGGATTCGCGAGCGCGAGGATGAACGGGTCCTTCGCCATTGCCTTCACCATGTCCTGCTTCAGCACGCCGGGACCGGACAGCCCGAGGAAGATGTCGGCGCCGCGGATCGCGTCCGCGAGCGTGCGGTCCTTCGTGTCGCGCGCGTAGCGCGCCTTGTTCTCCTCCATCGGCGACTCGCGACCCGTGTAGATCACGCCCTTGCTGTCGCAGACGATCACGTTCTCGCGCTCGAGGCCGACGGCGACCAGCAGATCGAGGCACGCGATCGCCGCGGCGCCCGCCCCGGAACAAACGAGCTTCACCTTGGCGATGTTCTTGCCCACCACCTTGAGACCGTTCAGGATCGACGCGCCGGCGACGATCGCGGTTCCATGCTGGTCGTCGTGGAACACCGGAATTTTCATCCGCTCGCGCAGCTTGCGCTCGATGTAGAAGCAGTCAGGGGCCTTTATGTCCTCGAGATTGATGCCGCCGAACGTCGGCTCGAGGCGCGCGATGGTCTTCACCATCTCGTCCGGGTCCGTTTCGGCGAGCTCGATGTCGAACACGTCGATACCGGCGAACTTCTTGAACAGGCAGGCCTTGCCTTCCATCACGGGCTTGCCGGCGAGCGGCCCGATGTTGCCGAGGCCGAGCACCGCCGTGCCGTTGGTGACGACCGCGACCAGGTTGCCGCGCGAGGTCAGCGTGCGCGCTTCCGCGGGATCGGCGACGATCGCGTCGCACGCGGCGGCCACCCCCGGGGAATAGGCGAGCGCGAGATCGTGCTGGTTGACGAGCACTTTCGTGGGCGTCACGGAGATCTTGCCGAACGTTGGCGTGCGGTGATACTCCAGCGCGGCGATGCGCAACTGCTCGTCCATGGATTCCTCCGGCAAGTCCCGCTTTTTCGGCGGGGGACCGCTATCAAAGCACGGACGGCGGCGAAGTGGAAGTCGGGCGGCGCCCTAAGCTTCCGCGCCGGGCGCGCCGAGATACGCGCGGCGGAGCGCCGGGTCCGCAAGCAGCGTGTCGCGGTCGCCTTCCTTCACGATGCGGCCCTCCTCCAGGACGCACGCGCGCGTGGCGACTTCGAGCGCGCGCACCACATTCTGCTCGACCAGCAGGATCGTCACGCCCTGCGCGTGAATGGCTCGAATGATCGCGAACATCTCGGCGACGATGAGCGGCGAGAGTCCGAGCGACGGCTCGTCGAGCAGCAGGAGCCGCGGACCCGCCATCAGCGCGCGCGCGATCGCCACCATCTGCTGCTGCCCGCCGGAAAGCGCGCCCGCCGGCACGTCGAGTCGCCCCGAAAGCGCCGGAAAGAGGTCGCACATCCGGTCGAGCGACCGGCCCCTCTCGCGCCGCGCCGCCGGCACGAGGCTGCCCATCTCGAGGTTCTCGCGCACCGTCATGCGCGTGAAGAGGCGCCGGCCCTCGGGCACCACGGCGATGCCGGCGGCGATGAACCGGTGCGGCGGCAGGCGCGCAAGGTCCACGCCATCGAACGTTAGCGTGCCGGATTTGAGGCGCAGCAGGCCCGCGATGGCGTTGATAAGCGTGCTCTTGCCCGCGCCGTTCGGCCCGACGACGCAGACGAGCTCGCCCGCGGCCACCGCCAGCGACACGCCATCGATCGCCCGTGCCTCGCCGTACGCGACCTCGATGCGCTTGGCATCAAGCATGGATCGGCGCTCCGAGATACGCCGTCACCACCGCCGGCTCGCACATCACCGCGGCGGGTGTGCCCGCGGCAATCACCTCGCCGTGATTCAGTACCACGATCCTGTCCGCGAGCGCGATCACCGCGCGCATCACGTGCTCGACCAGCACGATCGTCGCGCCCTGCCGGCGGATGTCCTGGATCAGCAGGACCGCGCTGTCGATCTCGGCGGGATTGAGCCCGGAGAGGACCTCATCCAGCAGCACGAGCTGCGGGCGCATGGCAAGAGCGCGCGCGAGCTCCAGGAACTTCCGCTGGTGAAGGTTGAGCGCGTCGGGAAGCGCGTCGGCCTTGGCGTCGAGATGCGTGAACGCGAGCCAGCGCGCCGCCTCGCGCTCGGCCGCGGCGCGGGAAAGCGTCGCGCCGCCGAACATCGCGGCAAGGGTGACATTGTCGCGGACCGTGAGCTCGCGAAACGGCCGCGGAATCTGATAGGTGCGGGCGATGCCCGCGCGCGCGATCCGGTGCGCCGGAATGCCGGCAATCTCGCGTCCGCGAAACACGATGCTGCCCGCATCGGGACGGTAGTGGCCGCTGACGACGTTGATCAGCGTCGACTTGCCCGAGCCGTTCGGTCCCAGCAGCCCGAGCACTTCGCCTTCACGCACGTCGAGGGCCACGCCGCGCAGCGCCTGCACGCCCTCGAAGGCCTTGTCGAGATCCCGGATCGCAAGCAGCGCGGGCGCCAGCGCGTGCGCGCGGTGCGCATCGGCCGGCGCGGATTCGGCGGCGGGTCGCGGAGGCGGCGGCGTCACGCCCCCGGCGACGACGCGCGCCACGGCGTCATCGCCGCGCCGCCATCGTCCGAGGAGGCCCTGCGGCATGAACAGGATGACGAGGATCAGCACCACGCCGACGACAGCCTTGCCGGCAATCGCATAGTCGCCGGCCGTGAACGCGTACATAAGCGCCGTGATCGCCGTCGCGCCGATCGCCGGGCCTGCCCAGTGACGGGTGCCGCCGAGGATGCTCATCAGCACGACGGTCAGCGGAACCGTGATCGAGAACGTCTCGCCGACGGTCACGTACGAAACGAACAGCGCATGGATGCCGCCCGCGATGCCGGCCAGCGCGCACGACAGCGCGAACGCGGCGAGCTTGAACCGGTACGTCGGCACGCCCATCACTTCGGCCACGTCCTCGTCGTCGTGAATCGCGAACAGTCCCCTCCCCAGCCGCGCGCGGCGAACGAGGAACGCGATCAGCAGCGTCGCGAACGCAAGCGCGAGCGCCAGCAGGTAGAACGTCGACGACACGCTCGGCCCGAACTTCGGAATCGGCACTGCGCTCAGATAGATCCCCGGCCCGCCGTCGATCGGCGTGTTGAGGATGATCGTCGCGAGCACGAACGTGACCGCGAGGGTGAGGAGCGCGAACAGTTCGCCGCGAACGCGACGCACGCGAAACACGACGAGACCGATGCCAAGCGCAAGGGCCGCCGCGATCGCCCCCGCCACCGGCAGCGTCCACAGGAACGGAATGTCGTAGTGGGCCGCAAGCATGGCCGTCGTGTACACGCCTGCGCCGAAGAACGCGCCGTGGCCGAAGGAAATGTATCCCGAATAGCCCGACAGAATGTTCCAGGACGTGGCGAGCACGATCCAGTGGAACACGAGGTAGAGGAACGACTCGTAGAACGCCGGCAGGCCAAGGAGCGGAACGGCGGCGAGCGCCGCCGCGACCGCTGCGAGCGAGATGACGACTTTGCCCGGGCTCACGCTTTTCCGGGCCGGGCGATGAGCAGGAGGATGAGGAGCGAGAACGAGACGACAGGCGCCCACGACGGCGCGGTGACCGCCATCGTCACCGCCTCGCTGACGCCGATCACGATGCCCGCGACGAGCGGCCCCAGCGCGCGGCCCGGTCCGCCCATCATCACGACGGCGAAGATGACGCCGATCCACGCATAGATCTGCGCCGGCGCCAGTGTCTGCGAAAGCGCGAGGCACAACCCGGCCGCGCCCGCGAGCGCCGCGGAGGCGCCGGACACGAGGTAGGCGAGCCGCCGCTCGTCGACGCCGAACGCCGCGGCGATGGGCGCATCCTCGGCCGCGGCGCGCATCGCGCGGCCGACATCGGTGTAACGCAAGATCGCCCACGCCCCCACCGACAGCGCGACCGCGATGGAGAGCGTGAGGAGTTCTGGCAGCGGCAGGAACAGCGTGCCGATCCGGAATTTCACGTCGCCATAGCCCGATTCGAGCCGCCGGAAATCCGCGGTCCAGATCGCCTGTATCACCGTTTCGATGATGACGGTGAACCCGAACGTCACCAGCAGCGAATTGAGGGGGCTCACGCGAAAGCGCGCGAACAGCCATTGCATCGCGACACCGAGCACGAAAAAGCCCGGGACGATGAACGCCAGCGTCACGAGCGGATCGAGTCCGCCGACCGTTGCGAGGTGGTACGTGAGGTACGCGCCCAGGAACGCGAGCGCAAAATGGGCGAGGTTGATCTGTCCCAGCAAGCCCCAGGTGAGGCTCAAGCCGAGCCCGAGGAGGCCGTACAGCGCCCCGATGAAAATGCCGGAGAGGATCGCCTGCCCTAAGAGCGTCGGCCCGGGCAGGTTCATCGGCGGCCCAGACGACAGCGGATCAAGGCAGGATGATCTTGGCGCCCGGCTTGGCGACTTCCTTCGGCCACACGACAACCCAGCGTCCGCCCTGCACCTGCTTCACGCGCATCAGGTCGTCGCCATAGTTGTTCGGGCCGTCGAAGCGCAGCGTGCCCTGGATGGTGCCGACCTTGTTCTTCTTCAACCACGCGGCGAGCACCTTGTCATCGAGGCTCTTGGTGGCCGTGACCGTCGCTTCGAGCACCTGCCATGCCGAATACGACGCGGCGGCCTGCGTGTCGACCGACGTGTCGGGCAGCCCCGCCTTCGTGGCGGCGGCGTTGAACAGCTTGATGAACGCCTCCGCCTGCGGGTTGCTCGTGAACGGCGGATGCTCCTCGAAGATCGTGCCGGCGAGGGCGAGGTTCCCATCCGGCGATTTCACCATCGGCCCCGGCGCCGGGTACATGTAGTAATGGATCGGCGGCGTGTAGTCGATCTTCTTCATCGCGTCGAGCAGCAGGTTGCCTTCGAGGCCGATCGCACCGACGTAGACGAAGTCCGGTTTCGCGTCCTTCACGCGCGCGGCGATCGGGCCGTAGTCGCGGTTGCCGAATTCCCATTCCAAAAACAGTACTTCCTGGATGCCGCGCTTCTTGAACACCTCGCGCGCACCCTGCGCCATGAAGTTGACCGACGGGAACTTGCTCGTGACGACCGCGACGGTCTTGGGCGGCTTGCCGGTCGAGGAAAGCGCATCGACCAGGTTGTTCGTGAACGTGTTGGCCGGATCGGCCCCGAGCGACCAGGTCGGGAATTGCTTGTCGTACTTGGCGAGGTTGGGGATGCCGAACGTGTGGTGGATCAACATCTTGTCGTAGCGCTGCGCGACCGCCATCGCGGAGAGGATCGCGCCGGTCGCGTATGGTCCCATCAGCAAGTCGACCTTGTCGACGGTGATGAGCTGCTCGTAGAGCGTGCGCGCAACGTCGGGCTTCGACTGGTCGTCACGGACGATCCATTCCACCGGCCGGCCGAGGAGCCCGTTCTTCGCGTTCAATTGCTCGACGTAGATCTCGCCGACGAGCTTGTGCACCTGGCCCGTCGCGGCGAGCGGTCCGGTGAGTGCCAGCGTGCTGCCGATGCGGATCGGCGGACCCGACGGTGCGGCAAGCACGGGTGCGGCAGCGAGAACCAGCAGGCCCGCGGCCACGGCGAGAACCGCGAGGAATCGACGTTGGATCGTCATGTCTTGGGTCTCCTTGAATGGTTCCGGAGGACTGCCATCCGGCGTCCCCTCTCGTGTTCGTGCGACGCGGCGCTACGCCGCGCCTTCGTGATTCTGGATGAAGTAGTCAGGCGTCGCCGGCCCCCAGACGTAGAACGAGTCCTCGAGCGGATGGTCGGCGGGCCGCCACTCGACGTCGGCGGGAATGAAGTCGATGCCCGCCGAATATTCGGCGAAGCTGCCCCAGGGATCGCGGATGTAGCGGAAATAGTTCGAGCCGATGACGTGCCGGCCCACGCCCCATCCTTCCTTGTAGCCATCGTCCTCCATCTGCTGCATGCCGAGGCCGACGTCGTCGATGCCCGGCACGGCCCAGCTCGAATGGTGAAGTCCCGGTCCGTCGGACTTCGCGAACGCGACCAGGTGATGGTCGCTCGCATGCGCGCCGTGCAGGAACGCGATGATGTCCGCCGAGTGATCGGAGAGCCGCAAGCCAAGTGCCTCCGTGTAGAAACGGACCGACCGCGGCACGTCGGAACTGAACATGAGGATGTGCGACAGCCGCTGCGGGCGCACCCTGCCCGCGCGCGAGCGGCTCGGCGCCGCGCCCTTGCCCGGCGACGGCGCGGCGGGAATGACCGCGGGGTCGGCGCGCGCCGGCGTGACCTTATCGGCGGTGACGACCTGCACCGCGATTCCCTCGGGGTCGGTGAACCAGAGGCCCGGCTCGTCGGCGAGCGGATGCGCGGGCGTCGCCGCGTGTCCCTGCGCACGCATGCGCGCGCCGATCGGGTCGACATCCTCCGGATAAGCGGCGAAGCTCACGTACTGCAGCTTCTTGCGCCCCGGCGCCTCGATGACCGTTCCCCAGCGATGCGGGTGACCGAAAGTGTGAAGCTCGATGCGCCCGGGATGCGCGCGGACGTCGAGCCCGAACGACTGGTAGAACTGCGTCGCGACCGCGAGGTCAGGCACGGTGAAGACGAACCGATGCAGCGAATGCACGGCCGTGACGCCGGCGCGCCGCGCGGCGGTGGAATCTGCCGTCATGCCTCCTCCTTGCGTGCAACTTTTGCGGCGATCATAGCACCGCACGCGGGAGTACCATAGACGCGCCCCGCTCGTCCCTGCATCGATTCCGATGACGCTCGTCTTCCACCGCAGCCTCGTCACGACGCCGCCCGTCGCGGACGCGGGCCGCGGGGGCTACCTGACCGCGGCGTTGTTCGCCGGACTGCTCGCCGCCAGCCCCTTCAGCGCGCCGGCCGCCGCGCAGCAGAAGTTCGTCACGATCGGCACCGGCGGCGTCACCGGTGTGTATTACGCCGCGGGCGGCGCGATATGCCGCCTCGTCAACAAGGACCGCGCGAAGCATGGCATCCGCTGCTCGGTCGAGTCGACCGATGGGTCCGTGTTCAATGTCAATGCACTCAAGGCCGGCGAGCTCGACCTCGGATTCGCGCAGTCCGACGTCCAGTACAACGCCTTCAAGGGTGTCGGCTCATTCAAGGACGCCGGCGTCTGGGGCGACCTCCGCGCGGTGTTCTCGGTGCACCCGGAACCGTTCACCGTCGTCGCGCGCAAGGACGCCAACGTCAGGACCTTCGCTGACTTCAAGGGCAAGCGCTTCAACGTCGGCAACCCCGGTTCGGGCACGCTCGCCTCGATGGAAGAGCTGCTCGCCGCGATGGGCTGGAAAATGAGCGACTTTTCGCTCGCGTCCCGGCTCAAGCCCGACGAGCACGGCCCAGCGCTGTGCGACGGCAAGATCGACGGCTTCTTCTACGCCGTCGGCCACCCATCGGCCAACATCCAGGACCCGACGACGTTGTGCGGCGCGAAGCTCATCCCGCTCACCGGCCCCGCCGTCGACAAGCTCATTGCGGCGAAGCCGTATTACGCGAAGGCGGTGATTCCCGCCGGCCTTTATCCCCACAACCCGAACGCGACGACCACCTTCGGCGTGCTGGCGACCGTCGTGACGTCGGCGAAGACATCCCCCGACGTCGTCTACCTGGTCGTCAAGGCGGTGTTCGACAACTTTGACGAGTTCAAGAAGCTGCATCCGGCGCTCGCGAACCTCGAGGCGAAGAACATGGTGATCGACGGCAACTCGGCGCCGCTGCACGAAGGCGCCGCCCGCTACTACCGCGAGAAGGGCTGGATCAAGTGACGCATCCGTCTCATGGCATCCTGGCATGGCCGCACCCGCGCCCCGCATCGCGCTGATCCACGCGCTCGCGCACTCCATTGCGCCGGTCAACCTCGCGCTCGATCGCGCGTGGCCGGGTTGCGTGCGAATGAACCTGCTGGACGGCAGCCTGTCCGCGGATCTCGCGGCAAGCCCCGACGGGCTGGACGCCGCGATGACCGCGCGCTTCATCGCCCTCGCGGACTACGCGATCGGCACCGGCGTGCGCGGCATCCTCTTCACCTGCTCGGCGTTCGGGCCCTGCATCGACGCCGTCGCGCTTCGCTGGCCCCGGATTCCGGTGCTGAAGCCCAACGAGGCGATGATCATCGACGCGTCGCGCATCGGCAGGCGCATCGGGCTCGTCGCGTCGTTCGCGCCGACACTCGCGTCGATGCCGGCCGAGTTTCCCGCGACCGTCACGGTGCTGCCGGCCCTCGCCGAAGGCGCGCTCGACGCGCTTACGCTAGGCGATGCCCACCTGCACGACCACCTCGTCGCGGAGGCGGCCAAGCGCGTCGCGGCCAGGGGCTGCGACGTCATCGCGCTGGCGCAGTTCAGCCTCGCGCGCGCCGCATCCGCGGTGGAGCACGCGGTGCGCGTGCCGGTGTTGACGACAGTCGGCAGCGCGGTGCGCCTGCTGCGGGAACGGGTAGACAAAGCAGCCCCAACCTGACGCTGCGAGCGCCAGAAGCCTTCCGCCAATGACCCCTAAATGATCATTGGAATCCCCCGCAGCTACGCGGTAGACTGCACGCGCCTCGTTCTGCGACACGGATCGCCTGTTCAGTCAACTGACCGGGGAAGGCGCGCCGCGCACGCGGTCGGAACAATTCAAGATGATGGGAGAACAAAATGGCGTCGAAACGCTTGATTTGGGCAGTTGCAATCGTTTTCGGGCTGCTGGGCTGTGCGACTAAAACCGCTTCAGCACCTCCCCCGGTGAATTGCGGCAATTCCGGGTCGTGCAAAGTCGATATCCACGTCGAGGGTTGCACCATCACGGCGCCGGACGTGGACGTATTCGTGGCCACCAATATTTTCTGGGAGCTTGATACGGAGACGAGGCGCAACGGATATTCCTTCCCCGACGACCCCGTGCAAAAGGGCATCTGGATAAAGGATCCTCCACAGGGTCAGTTCGATTCGCCGGATCGGCAAAGCGATTGGCGGTTCAAGCTGCACAACAAGAACACCGTGAAGGGAACCTTCCGGTATGGGGTCCGTGTCAAGAAGGGCTCGATGCTGTGCGAATTGGACCCGGCCATCGTCAACCACTAGTCCGAAGCCACGCGCGCGCCTCGAGGAGCGCCTCCCCATAGCCCAGTGCGCGGCCGGCGGCCTCGGTCGCCACATAGTCGGTTTCCGATAGCGCGCGGCGCGTCATCTCTATGAGTGGCGCGAGAAACGCCTCGTCGGCGGAATCGCGATGCAACCCGGTGCGCCCGGCCTGCGCCTCCGCGGCACCGTAGAGGCGCGCGGCCTGCATCCATTGGGCCCGTCGCGCCGCAAGGCCTGCCGCGACTTCGAGCACGCTTTGCCCGGCCGCCTGCGAGCCGGTCTCGTCCACGATGTCGAGCACCTCGAGCAGCATGCCGCTTGGCCGGTCGCTCGACCCCTGTCCGATGGACACCATCGCGAGATTGAGCAGGCAGATGGCAATGCTTTCGCGATCGCCCAATTCGCGCGCAAGGGTCAGCGTACCTTCGTAAAGTGGCTCGGCGGCATCAAGCTCCCCGTCCGCGCGATGGAGCAGCGCCAGCGCCGTTTGCGCCGCGAGAATCTCGCGCTTGTCTCCCAGCACGCGCGCCAGGGCGAGCGCCTCCGCCAAATACGCTCGCGCCGCGCCCGGATTGCCGTTTCCGAGCGCCGCAAGGCCCAGCGGCTGGAGCAGTGCCGCAACCATCAGCTTGTCATCGATCTCTCGGGCAATCGCCAGACCTTCCTCGAGGTGCGCAAGCGCGTCGGCATAACGCCCCATCCAGCAGTCGATCTGTCCCACGCAGAGATATCCCTCGCATCGCGGAATGTCTCGCTTCTGCGCTCCGGCGCGCGCAAGCGCTTCGACCATCAAACGGCGACCGAGGGCAAGGAATCCGCGGCTGAACAAATAGTGCTTCACGGAATTCAACATCCGCAGCGCGACTTCCGCGCCACCGTCGGCGCGGTCGCACCACGCATTCGCCGCGAGAAGGTTTTCGCGCTCTGCGTCCAGACGTGCGAGCCATTGCGCCTGCTGGGGGCCGATGAGCCCCGGCCTCGACTGCACGGCAAGCGCGGCAAAGAAAGCGAGATGACGGTCGCGCGTCGCAGCGGCCTCCTCCGACTCGGCAAGCCGCTCCTGCGCGTACTGCCGAACGGTCTCGAGCAAGTGGTAGCGCCTGCCGTCAAGACCGAGGACCACCAGCGACTTCTCGACGAGATTGGTCAGCGCTTGCAGCACGTCCGGCGACTCGATCTCGCCACCGGCGCCGACGGATTCGACGGCTTCCAGCGTAAATCCCCCCGCGAAGACGGCGAGGCGCCGGAGCAGGATTCGCTCCGGCTCGGTGAGGAGGTCGAAGCTCCAGTCGATCAGTGCGCGCAGCGTCTGCTGGCGCGGGAGCGCGGTCTTGTCGCCCCCCTTCAGAAGCCGGAACCGGTCGTCGAGGCGCGCCGCGATGTTTTCCACCGAGAGCACGCGCGTGCGCGCGGCAGCGAGTTCGATCGCCAGCGGGATTCCGTCGAGCTGATGACAGATGCCGGCGAGCGCCGTCGCATTCTGCTCCGTCACCTGGAACGTCGATTGCGCCGCGACCGCGCGGTCGATGAACAGCCGCACGGCCTCGTATTCGGTGAGCGCCGCCGGCGTGATCATGCGCGACAGCCCGGGAAAAGCCAGCGCCGGCACGGCATAAGTCGACTCGCCCGCCACCCGCAGCGGCTCGCGGCTCGACGCCAGGAACTTCATCCGCGAACCTGATTGCAGCAGCTGCTTCGCCAGTTCCGCGCATGCCTGCACGAGGTGCTCGCAGTTGTCCAGGATGACGAGGAGCCTCCGGTCCTTGACGAATCTGACCAGCGCCTCCTGCACCGGGCGCCCGGCTTCCTCCCTGACGCCAAGCGCCGACGCGACGGCCTGCGGGACAAGCCCCGGATCGGCAAGCGCCGCCAGCTCGACCAGCCACACGCCGTCCGGGAATCCGTCCATCACGTCCGCGGCGACTTGCAGCGACAGCCGCGTCTTGCCGATGCCGCCGGCGCCCAACAGCGTCAGCAAGGGGGAACTCGCGAGCAGTGCCGCAACGTCGACTTGCTCGCGCTCCCGGCCGATGAACGACGTCAGCTGCTGCGGCAGGTTGTTGGGCGTCGATTCGAGCGTGCGCAACGCCGGGAACTCCGCCTGCAGTCGCCGGTGCAGGACCTGGCACACGCGTTCGGGGCTCGCCAGATCGCGCAGGCGCACGGAACCGAGATCGCGCAGGGTGACGCCAACGGGCAGGCGCTCGCCGATGAGCGAGGCCACCGTATGCGACACGAGGATCTGCCCGCCATGCGCGACGGCCATGATCCGCGCGGCGCGATTCACGGCACGGCCGAAGAAATCGTTGTCGCGATGCTCCTCGATCCCGGCGTGCATTCCGCAACGCACGCGGAAGCCGATGCCGTTCGTCGAAGCGGGGTCCGCGAGCGCCTGCAGCATCTTGACCGCCGTGTCGACGGCATCGCGCGGATCGTCGAAGACCGCGTGCACGCCATCGCCCAGCATCTTCACGACACGGCCGCGGTTTTCCCCGACCTTTGCGCGCACCAGTGCGTCATGGTGCGCCAACGCCTGGGGCATCCGCTCGGGGTCCCGCTCCCACAGCAGAGAACTGCCCTCGATGTCGGTGAACAGGAAGGTGACGACGCCCGGCGATGCCTGCATGGGGGTACGCTTGATGCGCGGCGCGCTCGTCGCGTGAGTCCGCGGGAATGTCAGGTTACCATTTCGCCACGACGGCGCCAGCGGTTTGCCGGCGGCTGCATTCGACTCATCCAACGGCTTCGAATCGTCCGTCTCGGCTTGCCGCGGCATTCGCAGGAGGGGCTGCGGCTCGGCACCGTCCGTCATCCACCGCGCGGCGTGTCGAAGGCGGAATTCGCGGCACGCGATTTCTACGACGTCCGGCTGCCGAATCTCGCGCCGACCGAGGCGCTGCTGAAGGCCGGACAGAGCGCGGGCGACGCGCGGTCGTGGGCCGCGTTCAAGCGCGGCGCGGATATCGCGCAGCGAAGATTTCGCCACGGCCCCGGCGGGAGACCCCGCCGGGTTGCCGCGACTGCTGACCGGAAAGCGTGCTTTCCGGCGGCGATCCCGATTGTCGGTTAGACGCGCCGCGCACGGCACGCGAAATCGCCGTCCTGCCACCGCTTGCGCGGCTCCTCCCACTTACACGAACCAGCTCGCGACGTGGACGGCGAACAAGGCGCGCCTTGCCCACACCGCCATCCGCCAGAGCCACCGGACTTCCCGGCGTTCGCACCATTGCCTCAGGTCGCGCCAGATCGTCCGAGCACGACTTCCCATTCCGCCAAAGACGCGCTGCGGGGGTCGGCCTTTTGCATACGAGGTCGCTCGCCTTCTGCCGCGGCGACGCGCACCACCATGCCGTCGGCCCGCTTCCAGTACGCTCCGTCGGGTCCTGCCCGCACGAATTCGAAATCCCGGAATCCGTACGGCCTTGCAAAATTTTCCAATGCGCGTTTCATTTCGTGTGCCTCACGGTCGTTTTGTTCATGGCGCGCCGGGAAAAGAAAAAGCCCGGCGCCGTGGTCTTTCGGCGGCCGGGCTTTTCGCTCGGGGAGTGGTCGATTCCGCTACGAATCGTCTCCCTTTCGATCTGCCCGGCCTTCGCTTGCATTGCCGGTCGAAGTAAACGGAACGCCCATCGGCCGCGTATCGCAGCCGCGCTCGTGCGAGCGCGTGCGCAGCGCGGGGGTCCGTCCGGTTTCGGTCATGTGCGTCATGCGGTCTCGCCTCCTTTCGTCACGTCCTACGGCGCGAAATGCGCACGACAATGGACGATCGTCTCGTTACCGAGGGCGGAGGCTGCCGGAGGAGGGATGAATCAGAAACCGACCTTCCGACAGTTCCGCCGTCCCACCTGGCGGAATGTCTCCGGTCGGGTGAGGCTACTTCGTCGCGGTGGTACCCAATTGCGCGCCGGCTTTCGCCGACGCCAGCAGTTCGAAACGCGTGACGCCCACGGCACAGGGCGAACCGATCCCCTGGGCGGCAAAGCCCATGGCGAGAGTCGGTTGCATGCGCGGCGTGCGGTTCATCGGGTTCCTTCAGCGACGTTGTACTCAATGCGTACTCGATGGAACGAGTGATGGAATCTTACCGTTGACACGAGATTCGGCGCAAGAAATTTTCGCGGCCGCGCGAATATTCGTGTGCGAAAAATGCAACACCGCGCGTCAGATCGACTGCCGGCGCCTCTGCTCCAGCAACTGCTCGGTCAGTTCCATGATCTGCCGGGTCCCGTCCAGGTTGGGGTTGAGCGCAAGCGCTCGACGCGAATAGTCGAGTGCCCGCTCGTAGCGCTCCAGGCGGACGTAGATCTGCGCGTAGCCGGAGAGGGCGCCGAAGTGGTTCGGGTTGCGCTTCATGACCTCGTCGCAATCGGCCAGCGACTTCTTCAGGTCGCCGGCGAGAAAATAGAGCGTCGCGCGCTTGTTCCAGCCTTCGGCGAAATCGGGTTTCTTCCTGATGACGCGGGTGAAGGTGGCGATGCTCAGCTGCAGGTCGCCGGCGGCCATCTGCTCGACGCCGGTCCGGTAGAGCGCGTCCACTTCCGCGTTGCCGGAACGGGCCCAGATCTCCCATATCGCGTGCTCGGCAAGTTCACGCGTTTGCGCATCGGCATCGCGCAGCGACTTGAGAAGCAGCGTCACGTCGGCCATCGTGCCGACATCGCCCAGCCGGCCGGCGGCGCCGCGGCGCGCATTCGCTTCGCCGCTCGCGAGCGCCTCCACCGCCTGCTCCCGGCTCTGCGCGTACGCCCGCGCGGTCACGCCCGCGAGCGCCAGCATCGACGCGAGAACGAAGACCAGTGCGCGCACCATCGATCGCGTCATCGCATGCTCCCGGATACGCAGGACGCTACGCCCGTGCCCTCGAGGGGTCAAGGCGCGTTTGACCGGGGTTTCCTAATCGGGGACACTTCGGTGCGATCGGCAATCCCGCCCGCCCGACCAGCGCGCGACGCCGAAATCCGACCCCGACGCCACCGACGATCCGCATGACCAACCCGTTGCCGATGCACCCTCCGCTGTCGACGCTCGACGACGACGCCTGGGAAGACCTCCTCAATTTCATCGAGGAACGGCGCGTCATTCCGATCATCGGGCCGGAGCTCCTCAAGGTCGAGACCGAGACGGGCCCGCGCCTCCTCTACGATTGGGTCGCCGAAAAGCTCGCGGGGAAGCTCGGCGTCGACACCGCGCAACTGCCGCAGCCGTACACGCTGAACGACGTCGTGTGCTGGTTCCTGGCCTCGCGCGGCCGCCGCGAGGAGGCCTACACGCGGCTGCGCAGCATCCTGCGCGACGCGAACTTCGCGTCGCCGCTTGCGTTGCGGCAATTGGCGCAGATCACCGACTTCGACCTCTACGTCACGACGACGTTCGATCCCCTGCTCGAGCAGGCGCTCAACAACGAGCGCTTCGGCGGCGCGCAATCGACCGAGGTCATCGCCTATACGCCCAACCGCGTGGTCGACCTGCCCACCGAGCGCGAGAAACTGCAGCGCCCCGTGGTCTACCACCTGCTGGGCCGCCTGTCGGCATCGCCCACCTATGTCATCTCCGACGAGGACATGCTGGAGTTCATCTGCGCGCTGCAAAGCGAGCACCTGACGCCCGAGAAGCTCTTCCACGAGCTCGAGCACAACCACCTGTTGCTCATCGGCAGCAGCTTCACCAACTGGCTCGCGCGCCTGTTCCTGCGCATGGCCAA
>JBDTLY010000019.1:0-16452 GCA_039934535.1 Casimicrobiaceae bacterium
GCCGAGGCGCTTGTCCTCGTAAAACTCGAGCAATCGCAAATCTAACTGCGAACGATAACAGCTACGCTCTGGCGGCTTAATCCCGCCGGACCTCGCACCCGGTAGCGCTCGACCGGGGTGATGCAACTGTCACAGCGAGGACATTCAGGGCGATCGCGCCCGCCCGGGTCACTTGGGCGAGGTGCTAAATCTAGGTGACTGGTCCTGCCGTCGTCTGTCAGTCAACGGCGTCGGGGCGAGAGCACAATGACTCGACTAAGCATGTAGTCCTGACTGTTTAGCGCTTTCGGACGGCGGTTCGATTCCGCCCACCTCCACCATTGCCTACTATGACGGCTCCGAAAGGGGCCGTCTGTTTGTTCGTTTCCCCTCTCTGTCCCTCTACCGTAAGCTCCCCCAAAAAGTAGACAGCGAAAACTGGACTTTTCTGGCAGGACGACAACAAGATGCTGGCGGCACGGTTGCGCAAGGCCCATGACGTGTGCGATGAGCATCGCGACATCGCCTCCGCCAGCCTGATCGAAGTGTGGCGCGACGAAACCGAGCGGCGCACCTGTTCCTGTTTGAAGCAAGACGGCAAGGCGATGCGACCGGGCACTGATTGGTTCAACGCAACGTCGCAATCGTCGACGCCACGCCGGCCCGCGCCGATGCGAGTTCTCCGGGTTTGAACGGCAGCGGCTCGAGAAGGTGACGACGCTCGAGCGCCAGGCTTCGTTCGTCGTCCGTGAGCGCGCAGCGTTCGGCCGCTTCGAGCCAGGCAAGCGCCCACGCGAAATCGAGCATGGACGGGGCCCAATTTGGGGCCCCGACGACGGGTGGCCGTCGCCGATTGCGCGTCGAATCCGACAGCGTAAGCGCGGCGGCGCAGTCGCCGCGCGCATGGCGCAACGCCAATAACCAGCGGCCGATCGCCCACGGGTCGCTGAACCACCGTTTAGCGGGATTCAGCGAGGCAATCTTCGCGGGGTCTGGCGAACGCTCCATCGCCAGCAACGCCATCGCCGAAGCTACATCACGCTCTTTCGGCGCCGTCCTGTCGTCAACGTAATCGGCATCGAGCGCCCAGGCAAAGCGCCAGAAGCGCAGCGCGACAGCCGCGTCCGACGCCGGTCCGCTGGCGCCTGCAGGAGGATCCGCCATCGTCCTCAGTCGTTCGGGCAGCGTCTCGTCGCGAAGCCGAGCGATTTCGAACGCGGCACCGCCGATTGAATAACCCTCCAGCGCGCGCCGCCAGCCGGCGTCGGCCTGTTCGATGCGGCCGTCGCGGTCATCCCGAATCGCCATGGCTTCATCGTACTCAGCTGCCAGCACGGCGAACGCGCGGCTGCCGGCTCGACCTGCTTCGGCCATCGAGTCGCGCATCGGCTGGTCGTCCGGGTCCTCGCCGGAGTGAGTACGCTGAACTTCGCCGACAGTTCCAAGCAGCGCGGGCTGCCAGTCGGCCGGCAGCCTGGGCCGAAGGCGGCGAAGCGCTTCGACCCGCACCGCGCTGTCGCTCTCCGCCGCCATCCGGCCGCCGCGGGGCACCGGCTCGGCCCTTGTATTCAGCGCGAGCAGCAGGCGGGCCTCGAAACCCTCAGGGTGCGAAGCGGCCCGCGCTGTCCAGACGGCCGCCTCTTCGCGGTCGCGTGCTTCGCCGGCCGCGCCGCGCCGCAGGGCCAGCGCGAGCTCGACCTGTGCCGCAGGATCGCCGGCCTGCGCGGCAGGACGCACCCTTTCCCGGAGGCGCCGGAGCTCCTCCTCGTCCGCGGGTAGCGGTGCGCGGGCAGCGATCGTTTCGCCGGTGGTCAGCAAGGTTGCCATGTCCCACACCGCGAAAGGCGTCATCGACAGCGCCAGCGCGATTCCCAGCAATAGTCCCAGCAAGAAAGCGGACCATCCCGGACCGCTGCGACGTTGGCCGAAGAACATCGGCAGAATCCATCGCCCCAACGCCCAGATTGCCGTCGCGGCTGCGGCCAGCGCGGCGACGATCAACCCCAGGAGCAACATCATTGGCCGCGCGTCGTCGAACCCGGTCGAGATCAGCAGCATGACCGGCACACTGCCCAGCAGCCCGAGCGCGACAACTACGAATGCGACGATCGCCGCGCCAACGAGGCCGAGCAGGATGCCGGCCCACAACGAGCGCCACGTTGTACCCCTCGGGTGCTGATTGTTGGTCATGCGGCGATTATCCCTCACGTTCCGGCCTGTCCGATTTGACCGCGCGCGCCGGCCTGTTTAGATTAGGTCTTGCGGTTACTGGAGAGAAGACAATGAAGCACATTGCATTGCTTGCGCTGGTGGCAAGCCTTGCCGCATCGACTGCTCAGGCGCAAGCGAGCGATTCGATCGTCAGCGAAGGGATCGTCAATGCGCCGCCGTCCGCGGTGTGGGGCGCCTGGACGACCGCGTCAGGGCTCAAGTCCTGGCTGGCGCCGCACGCCGAAATCGACCTTCGCATCGATGGTTTGATGCGCACGAACTACGACGCCAAGGGCACGCTTGGAGACGCCGGGACCATAGAAAACAGGATTCTCGCCTTCGAGCGCGATCGGATGCTGGCAATCCGCGTCGCGAAGGCACCGGAAAATTTTCCGTTCAAGTCCAGGATCGGAGATATGTGGACGGTCCTCTACTTCGAGCCAGCGCCAGACGGGAAGACGCTGCTGCGGGTCGTTGGCCTCGGCTTTGCCTCCGACGAAGAATCCCAGAAAATGAAGTCGTTTTTCGCTCAAGGCAACGCGTACACGCTGACCCAGATTCAGAAGCGATTCCAGCAATGACATCGGCTGATTCAGTCCGAGTGAAACGTGTTTACATAACGGTAGTTCTCTGCGCCGCTGCGCTGCTCGGGTCACTTGACGCGGTGAGTTCGGCTCACGCGCAGATCGACGTCGGAACCTGGGTGCGTCAGGCGGGTCCGGCAACGCCCGGAAACTTGAAGATGACCGTCGAGGCGTATTGCAACGGCGGACGACGATTGACCTACCGGATGAGCAACACCGATCTGTTGATGGTCACCGTCACTTTCGCGGTGCTCGCGCCCTGCGGGCTCGCTCCGGCTGTCGCGTGATGCGGATGGTGCAGAGATTTGGCCGGCGGCACAATTGCGGGCCGTCGGGCAAGGGGAGAAGGGCCGTTCCGGCCCCGTTTTAAACTTCTACTTGCGCTTGTGACAAGACGTGCACATGAAGCGGTTGCCTGCGATCTCCGCCTTGCCTTCGAGCTTGGCATAGTGGCTCTTCGGTGCGGGCGGGGAGAGCCCCTTCTCGCGCGGCTTTCCGATGTCGCGCGGCCGGTCGTGGCATTCGAGGCAGCTGTTCTCCTGCCGCGTGATCAGGTAACCGTCGATCGAGTGCGGAATTGGCGGTGGGGTCTGCCCCTGCGCGAGCGCGGCGAATCCGAGGGCGAGAGCAATGACAGTCAGGCGCTTCATCCGAGACCCTCCTCGCGCCTAAATGTACGCCGCGGTGCGGGACCCTTCTTGATCCAGGTCAACCGCCGGCATCGCTTATGCGGCGACTAGAAGTAGCGAAGGTTCTTTTCGCGCGCGAACGTCAAGTCGGTGGTGGTCTGGCGCAGGCGATTCGAGAGAAAGTACGCAAGCGCGTGATAGAAGGTGCTGGCGATCGGCGGCGAGCGGTCGAGCAGCGCGCGGATCTTGTCGTAATCGAAGCGAAACAGCGATGTCGGCTCCAGCGTCTGCGCGGTCGCCGAGCGGGGGGCCTTGTCGACGAGCGCCATTTCCCCGAAATGCGATCCGGACCCCAGCGTCGCGACATCGATCAGCCGGCCGCTCTGCGCCGTGCTCGTGATGCGCACGGTGCCGTCCTGGATGAGGTACAGCGCCGTCGCGGGATCGCCGACTCCGAAGATCGTGTGCTCCGCGGGCAGCGTGACAGCCTCTGCCATCGCCGCAAATTCCGCACGCTGGCGCCCGTCGAGATCGGCGAACAGGTAGACACTCTTCAGAAGCGCATCGTTGATCATGCGAAAGGTTCCTCTCGAAGCGGCGATCGTTGCGCGGCGGCCCGCGCGTCACAAGGGGAAATTCTAGCAGGCCGCTGCGCCTGGCGGATCGCTTGCGCTGCGGCCCTCCCCTAGAACGGCTCGAAGTCGATCTTGTGCGCGCGAAGCTGGTCCTGGATGAGGCGCTTCCACGGACCCTCGGGAACCCAGATCTTGATCACGGAGTCGTAGGCGACCCGCGGATCTTCCTTCGCTACTATGGTTCGATACAGGAAGACCATCGTCGACGCCCGCATGTTGATCTGGCAGTGCACGAGCACCTTGCGGCCGGCGAACCCGCGCATGACGTCGGAGAATGCTTCGAAGTCCCTGGCGGTCGGTCGCTCGAAATCGATCGGGATGTTGACGTAGTCGAGGCCCTGGCTGCGGACGATCAGCGCTTCATCCTTGACGGCGCCCATGGCGGCAGGCGGCGCAAGGTTGACGACGGCTGCGAACCCCTGCGCCGCGAGCGCGGCGAGTCCGGCCGCCGAAGGTTGTCCCGACGTGACAAGCAACGGCGAGATTTCGACCACATTCGGCGCGCGCAACGCCGGTGACTGCGCCGACGCGGAACCGACGGCAAGGGAAAACACCATTGCAACAATGTCGAGCCAGGCTAAACGAAGCGGTTGCACGATCACCCTCAGAAACCGCACGACCACGATATTACCCGCGCGGCCGGCCCAATTGACCGCTTGAGGCCTGCCGAATACATTCACGCGCGGGCGATCGCTTTCCGTGGCTGCGGCTCGCGTTCGCGGGTAACGGCCCCGTCGAGGACCGGTTCGAAAAGCTCGACGACACCTGCCTCAACCTGATCGTGGCCGGACAGCTCGTGCCCCCGGAGGGCGCATTCGCCACCATCGGGGGACACGTCGCCGACCGCTTGCGCCTCGGCCGGCGCGCCGCGTAAAGGGTCGAAGCGGCAGACAGGCGGGTGCGGGGGTCGGCCCAGTGTTCGCCACCGCACAGCCAGACCCCCTATACTGCAGGATCATTCGCGCAATGGTCCGGCCACCTCCTTCCCGGCCCAACCTCCTACAGCAAGGGACGACCATGACGTCGAGCAGTCAAGAACAGGTGAACGCAAGCGTTGGCCTCCATCACATGCGGCCCGCGGGAGGGCCTGTGCGCGCGTTTCGCCGGCTACTCTGCGGGCTGGCCCTCGCATGCAGCCTGGGCGTGGCGCCCGGCACGTCCGCGACATCCTTTTCGACGGATCAGAGCGATCTTTGGTACGTGCCGACCGAATCCGGCTGGGGAATGCAGCTGGTCCAGCGGGACAGCATTATTTTCGCCACGATATTCGTCTACGATGCCGGATCCGTGCCGACATGGTTCGTCGCCACCATCACCAACCAGGGCGGCCTGACCTGGAGCGGCGACCTGCTCGCCACGAACGGACCGTGGTTCGGCGGGTTTTTCGATCCCAATGCGGTCGGCGTGCGCAAAGTCGGGACGATGACCTGGTCGAGCCTGACCGTGACCACGGGTTCGCTTTCCTACAGCGTCGACGGCGTGAACGTGGTGAAGACAGTCATCCGCCAGACCCTGAGCAACGAGGACTACGAAGGGCACTATGGGGGCGCCAGTCGTGTGGTGACGAGCGGCTGCGTGGATCCCTTGCACAACAGCACGGTCGAGGACCTCGGCTCGATCCACATCACGCAGAACCTGCAGACGGTCACCATGACGATTTTCCCGCTGTCCTATCCTTATTGCACGTATGTCGGAACGCTGAGTCAGGCCGGACAGATGGGGGCCTTCTCGGGGTCGTACAACTGCGCCGACGGCGAAACCGGAACATTCGGGATTTCCGAATTGCAGGTCAATATTTCGGGGATGACGGGACGATTCGCTTCGCGGAATCCGGCGTTTACCGGGTGCGGCGGCGCCGGCAATTTCGGCGGCGCGCGCGTAGTGGGTTTCTGACCGCGGCAAGCGGCACCGACGCGAGCCCGCGCTAGCGCGCCTTCCGCGTCGAAAGATGCTGCATCACGATGGCGGCGACCGATGCGCCGAGCGCGGCCATGGTCGTACCGTCGCGGGTGAGGGCGACCAGCACCTGTTGCAGGGCATGCGGATTGCTCTGCTCGACGTAGCGGACGAGCTCGTACACTTGGGACGACGTCACGCGCGCGGCATCCTCCAGCGAAACGGACATGCGAGGCCAGCGCGCCTGCGCCGCGTATTTGGCGAAGACGCCGCCTCCCACCACCGCGAGCGCCATGGGGCCGATCGGCATCAGCAGCCGCCGCAGCACGCGAACGCGCTGCGCGAGGCGCAGCCGCGTGAACGCACTCGCAATGACGACGGGGAGCGACTGCGCATCGCGGGCACGAATCGTGTCCGTACTAACCTGCTGATTCGACGCCGCGTCTTGAACTTGCCACCTGCGATGCTTCTTCGAAGTCATGCGGAACCTCCTGATGCAGCCTTTACAGGCACCTTGTGCGACCCGACGATGCCGGTGGAGTTCCGCATCTCCAAATAACAATTTGTTCTGAAGCCGTAACCGCACGAGGAATTGTTCCGCCGCATCGGTACTAAATATTTACCTGGGCAGCACCGCAAGCAGCAAAGGCCCCGCGATCAGCAGCCACGCCATCGCGAGCATGATCAGCGCCAGAAATACGGCCGCGCTGCCGATGTCCTTCGCGCGCTTGGCGAGATGATGCGACTCGAGCCCCGAGCGATCCACCGCCGCCTCGATGCTCGAATTGAGCAACTCGACGATCAGCACCAGCAGAATCGTCCCGATCAGCAGCACGCGCTCGACCGGCGTAACCGAAATGAAACACGCGATCGGAAGCAGGATCGCCGCCCCGAGGACTTCCTGCCGGAACGCATTCTCATGCCGGTAGGCGAGCTTCAGCCCCGACATCGAGTAGAAGAATGCGTTGACGATGCGCCGCAGTCCGCGCTTGCCCTTGTGCGCGCTTTCGAGGGTGTCGGGTGGCGTCATCCGGGTCCGGCTCGGTCGCGGTCGTCACGCCGACGGGAAGGCGAGGTCGGCCGCTCGACATCATACCCAACGTTCCCGCCGGTTCGCCGATCGAATCCGGCCAATCCGTGACGCCACTGCGCGGCGATGATGCGTGGCGTTGGCTCGGATTCACGCGCCCGGCTGCCCCGCATTCGGGAAGAACAGCTGCTCGCCGCCGATCTTGAAGCCCGCGATCGCCGCCTGCCCCTCCGGCGAGACGAGCCAGTCGATGAACGCCTGCCCCAGGTCCTTCTTCACGTTCGGATGCTTGCCGGGATTCACCAGGATGACGCCGTACTGGTTGAACAGCCGCCTGTCGCCCTCGACGAGGATGTCGAGGTCGCCCCGGTTCTTGAACGCGAGCCACGTGCCGCGATCGGCGAGCACGTAGGCGCCCATCGAGGATGCGGTGTTGAGCGCGGGGCCCATGCCTTGGCCGGTGTCGCGATACCACGGGCTTTTAGCTTTCTCGAGGTCGATGCCGGACGCTTTCCACAAGTCGAGCTCCGCCATGTGCGTGCCGCTGCGGTCCCCGCGCGAGACGAAGGGCGCCTTCGCCGACTCGATCGTGTTAAGCGCGGCGACGATGTCCTTGCCGCCGGCGACTTTCGCGGGGTCGCTTTTCGGGCCGATCAGGACGAAATCGTTGTACATGACCGGCAAACGCATGACGCCTTCGCCGTCGGCAACGAATTTGTCCTCTGCCGCGCGCGCGTGGACGAAGGCGACATCGGCGTCGCCGCGGCGCGCGAGATCGAGCGCCTGTCCGGTGCCGAGCGCGACGACGCGCACCTGGATGCCGGACTTTTGCGTGAACAACGGCAGCAGGTAGCCGAAAAGACCGGATTGCTCGGTCGACGTCGTCGAAGCGACGACGATGAACTTGTCCTGGGCGGAGACCGCGAATGCGGCCAAGGCGAGCAGCAGAGCGACGACGACGCGGCGTGCGATTACCAAGGCAGTTCTCCTTCAAGGAATTGCGCGGCCTCGGGCGTGCCCGGGGTTCGAAAAAAAATTTCGGCGGACGCGCGCTCGGCGAGCCGGCCCTGGTGCAGGAACAGGATTTCGTCACCCAGCCGCCGTGCCTGCCCCATGCTGTGCGTCACCATCACGATCTTCGTGCCTGCCGCGTGCATGGCGCCGACGATGCGTTCGATCTCGTGCGTCGCGCCGGGATCGAGGCTCGCGGTGGGCTCGTCGAGGAAGAGGACTTCGGGGTCGAGCGCCCATGCGCGGGCGAGCGCGAGGCGCTGCTGCTCGCCGCCGGACAGAACGCGCGCAGGATGATCGGCGAGCGCTTCGAGGCCGACACGCGAAAGCCCCAGCAGCGCCCGCTCGCGGCGCGCCGATGCCGGCACGCCCGAGCACTTGAGCGCATAGACGACGTTGGCCAGCGCCGTGCGCCGAAGCATCACCGGTCTCTGGAAAACCATCGCCTGGCGGCGCGGCGCATGCGGCGGCTCGGGCACATTCCAGGCAACACGACCCGACGTCGGCTCGAGCAGCCCGTGGCAGAGTCGCAACAGGACGCTCTTTCCCGCACCGTTCGGCCCGACGATCATCGTTCGCGGCCCGGCGTCGAGCGCGAGCGAGATTCCGTGGAGGATGCGGCGCTGGCCGGCTTCGAATACGACGTCCTCCAGGTGCAACGGCAACAGGGGCGGGGGCGGGCGCATGTCCAGGGCGCTCATCCGTAGCGTCGGCGCGCCGCGTCGCGGACCACGTTGGCCGCCGCGTTGAGCGCCAGCACGATCGTAAGCAGGACGATTCCCAGCCCCAGCGCGAGCGGCAGGTCGCCTTTGCTCGTTTCGAGCGCGATGGCCGTCGTCATCACGCGGGTGACGCCATCGATGTTGCCGCCGACGATCATCACTGCGCCGACCTCGGAGGCGGCGCGGCCGTAGCCCGCAAGCACGATGGTAACGAGCGAGAAGCGGAGGTCCCAAAGCAGCGTGAGCGCAACGCCGAACCGGCCGGCACCCAGCGAGCGAAGCTGCTCTCGGTACTCGTCCCACCCATCCTCGACGATCTGCCGGGACAGCGCCGCCATGGTGGGGACGATCAGGATGGTCTGGGCAATCACCATCGCGGTCGGCGTGAAGAGGATGCCCCAGCTCCCGAGCGGGCCTGCGCGCGACAGCAGCAGGTAGACCACCAGGCCGACGACGACCGAAGGCAGGCCCATCAGCGCGTTGAGAACGATGATCGCTCCCTTGCGCCACGGGAAACGCGTGACGGCGACGAACGCGCCGATGGGCAGCCCGATCGCCGACGCGAGCACGACGGCCGCGAGGCTGACGCGCAGGCTCAGCAGGACGATGTCGACGAGCTTCGGATCGCCGGAGGCGATCAAGGCGAATGCCTGCGACGTCGCCTCGCCGAAGCCGTTCATCGCGAATCGGCGCGGCGGGCGCGGGTTGCGTAATATGCAATATCGTACATAATAAGAGGGCGCATCGGAATCAGCCCGGCATCATAGCCGGTTGGACGGGCCGTCAAAATATGCAACATTTTGCATAATGAAGCTGCAACCGCGTCTCGCGTGGACGCTCGGGACGAGTCCGCCCGCGCCCTTGCCGGAGCGCCTCGTGCCGCTGCTTGAGGCGATCGCGCGCACGGGGTCGCTCGCCCATGCGGTCACGCATTGTGGAATGTCCTATCGCGCGGGATGGGGCCTGCTGAGGGTGTGCCGATTGCTTCTCGGGGTCGAGCTCGTGCATCTCGCCCGCGGCAAAGGCGCAACTCTCGCGCCGGCCGGAATCCACCTCGTGGACGCAACGGCCGCAGCCAGTCGCCGCCTCGCCCGCATCGCGCCATCTCTCGCGATCGAGCTCGCGGGTGAACCGGAGCGGCGCAAGCGCAGCGCAAGTACGCAATTGCGCATGGCGGCGAGCCACGACCTCGCGCTTGCGGCGTTGCGGGACGTCATCGAGGGCGGATCGCTCGCACTGGAAATTCGCTTCGTCGGCAGCCTGGTCGCGCTCGAAGAGTTCGCGCAGGGTCGCGCCGACGCCGCGGGCTTTCACGTGCCGCTGGGCGCGCGCGCCCGTGACGATTCGGCGCCGTACCTGCGCTTCCTGTCGCCGCGCCGCGACCGGCTGATCCGCTTCGTCGAGCGCGAGCAGGGGCTCATTCTTCCGCGCGGCAATCCGGTTCGCGTGAGAAATTTCAGCGACGTCGCTTCGCGTGGCCTGCGCTTCGTCAACCGGCAGCGCGGTTCCGGAACGCGGCTTCTGATCGAGCGTCACCTCGAGGACGAGGGCATCGCGGGGCCTGCGCTGGCAGGCTACGCGACCGAGGAATACACGCATGCGGCCGTCGCCGCGACCGTGGCGTCAGGTGGCGCCGATGCCGGGTTCGGCCTGCGCGCCGCCGCCGCCGAATACGGCCTTGCATTCGTCCCGCTGGCGCGCGAGCGCTATTTCATCGCGATCCGCGTGGCCGATGTCGCGAAGCCGGCGACCGTCGCGCTGATCGGGGCGTTACGGGGGCCCGTGCTCGCGCGGTTGGTCGCGCGGCTGCCGGGGTATCGCGCGGCGTCCGCGGGGTCGGTGATCGGGGTCGGTGGCATCTCCCGGCCCGCGCGCACGCCGGCCTCTTGATCGGAGGCGGTTTTCGGTGGCGAAGGGCGCGTGCTGCGCGTGCGTGCGAATGCCATCTCGGCGGCCTTGCCGGCGGATGCAAAGCCGACGCACCGTGCGCCGGCGAACATAGGCGCTGAATCCGGCAGGGATTTGATGGAGATCACGTCGTTGCGCGCGAATGCGGCCTAGAGTCTGATCAGACATGCAGCGTTCTCGAAAAGGAACCTGGGAATGATCAAGATCCTGCTCGCCGTCGATGGCTCTGAAAGCGCGGTCCGTGCCACGCGCACGGTCGTCGAGTTGGCGACGCGGTACAAGGAAGTGCCGCACATCGAACTCGCCACTGTGCATCGGCCGGTGCCGTACCTGGGACGTCTTTCGGGCGTCGTCGTGTCGAAAGACATGGTGCGAAGCTATTACGACGAAGAGGGCGAGCGCGCGCTGGCGCCCTGCGCGAAAATTCTGGCCGACGCCGGCATCCCGTTCGCTGCGCAAACGCTCGTCGGCGAGATCGCGCAGACGATCGTCCATCACGCGCACGAATCCGGGTGCGCGATGATCTGCATGGGTACGCGTGGACTGTCGGCCATTCCGGGCCTCGTGCTCGGATCGGTCGCCACCCAGGTGCTGCATGTCGCCGACGTGCCGGTGATGCTCGTTCGTTAAGCGGGCCCGGGCGACCGCGGCCTGGGCGCCCGAGCGGCCGCACGTTTGCGCATCCGCGGGTTTGCTGTGGTGTAATTGCCGCTTCGCGCCTCCTGCGTGGCGCGGCCCGGAGCTGAATCGACCATGAGCGGCCCCATCACCGCTGGCTATTTCATCGTGCACGGCGCGATCCTCTTCGCCGCGCGGGCGCTCGCGGAAGCGCGGGCGATGAAGCGCGAGTACGCTGATGTGCTTTCGCAAATGCGCGACCGCGAGCGCCAGATCGCGGAAGGGCGCCGGGGCCAGCGGGCGGCGCGCCTCGAGCGCATGGCGGCGTTGCGGCACGATGCGGATCGTCAGGTTGCGCGCTACGAGCGCCTGAGCTCGCTCGCGCAGGGCATGTCCGCCGAGGCGCCCGACCTCGCGCGCCGGATGCCGGCCGCGCTTCCGGCGGCGCCCGCCGGTGACGACGATGCGGCGTGGACGGCGCACCTGGGACGAATCAAGGCGGCGGTGCGCGAGCTGGAGTTGCTGCTCGGAGAAGCGGGCGGCGCGTTTGCCGCGCAAGTGCGAGCCACGCTTGCGGCGACGACGGCCGCGCCGAGCGTCGACGACGTGCTGGCCGCCTTTGTCCTGCAGCGCCAGATGAAGCCGGGGCTCGACCCCGCGGAAACGGAGCGCTTCCGCCAGACCGCGGCGCGCGTGCTGTCGCGCCTCGACTCCGTTGACGGTGCCGCGATGGCGCCCGAGCTCGAGGCGCTCGCCAAGGCCATCGTTCTCTCGCCCTCGCTCGAGCGCGCCGAAGCGCTGGCGTCGGAGCTGCGCCTCGCCGTGCAGCGGCATCGCGACGCGAAAGCGGCGCAGAAATCCGAGACGGCAGAAGCAAAGCGGCTGCTCGACGCGCTGCCCGACGACGCGCCGGCGCCGCTCCTGCGCGCGCTCGAGCAGGTGGCCGCGGGAGTCGCGCGCATGGACGCGACGCTTGCGGATGCGGTGCAGCGCCTGCAGGACGAGGTGGCGGGCGACATCGAACGCCGGGAGCAGGACGCCGCCGCATTCGTGCTGCAGGAGTCGCTGCGCGACCTTGGATACGAGGTCGAGGACATCGGCGCCACGTTGTTCGTGGACGGCGGCGCGGTGCACTTCCGCCGGGAGGGCTGGGAGAATTACTTCGTGCGGCTGCGCGCGAACCCGCTGGAACACACCGTCAATTTCAACGTCGTCCGGGCGCGGGGCGACGAGGAGACCGCCGAGCGAAGGCGGCAGGACGCGCTCGCCGAGGACCGCTGGTGCGCGGAGTTCCCGAAGCTGCTGCAGACGCTGGCCGCGCGCGGGCTGCGGCTCGACGTTACGCGGCGCCTCGACGCCGGCGCGGTGCCGGTGCAGGTCGTCGATGCGGCCGGACTACCGCGAATCGCCGCCGACGAGGGTGACTCGCCGCCGCGCGCGAAGCCGCGCGCCCGCGAGAATCCGTAGCGGCAAGAATCGTGGATACGACGCCACGCTGGATCAGCGACCTCAAGCGCCTCCTGCCCATTCGCTCTCAGTTCGTGGTCGCGGGCAACGTCCGGGACAGCTTCCTGACGCCGTTCGAGAATGGCGTCACGCTCGCGCCGCTGTTGCGCTGCCTGTGGATTCACCTGTCGCAGCTCGGGTATCGCTTCCTGCTCGTGTACGACCCGGTCGAGGGCCTGCGGCCCTATCCCAACGAACCCGAAGTGGTCAAGCTCGCGACGAAGCTCTTCGATCTGAAGCTCGCCGACGGGACTATGCCGATGAGCCTCGAGACGCTGATTGGCGTCATGCGCGGCGTCGCCGGCCAGCGGGAGGCGCGCTGCGCACTGGTCGTCGATTTCGCGTCGCGGCTCGCGCGGCAGCCCGACCATCTCGATGCCGGCGAGCACCGGTTCTTCGTGGCGGCCGAGCGGATCTCGCTGACCGCGCATCCGATCGTGCCCAAAGGCGCGGACATCACGACTGCCAACGGCAAGGCCTGTTTCAATCCGATCCTGTGGCTCGTCAACCGCGGGCAGGACCTGCCGTCGTGGCTCGCGCTCGACTCGACGCGCGTGTCCGTACTCACGCTGGGACTGCCGGATTACGAGACGCGACTAGAGGCCGCGGGTCACCTCGGCGACCTCTTCGCGGGATATGACGAAGGCGACGCGGAGGCGCGCACGAAATTCGCGCGTGAATTCGCCCAGCGGACCGACGGCCTCGCGCTGGTAGCGCTCGCCGATATCGCGCAACTGGCCGATCGCCAGGGCATCGGATTCCGCGACATCGACGACGCCGTGCAATGCTACAAGGTCGGCGGCACCGAGAATCCCTGGAAAAAGGACTACCTGCGGGCGCGGATCGCGGACGCGATGCCGTTCATCGAGGAGCGCGTGCGTGGGCAGCGCCCTGCGGTGACGAAGACCATCGACATCCTTATGCGGTCGGTGATGGGGCTCACCGGCGCGCAGGCGAGGGCAAGCGGGAACCGCCCGCGCGGCGTGCTGTTCTTCGCCGGCCCGACCGGCGTCGGCAAGACCGAGCTCGCGAAGACGCTGACGCAGCTCATCTTCGGCGACGACCGCGCGTACATCCGGTTCGACATGAGCGAGTTCGCCGAAGAGCACACGGGCGCGCGGCTCCTCGGCGCGCCGCCGGGCTACATCGGCTACGACGCCGGCGGCGAACTCACCAACGCGGTCCGCGAGAAGCCCTTTTCCGTCGTGCTGTTCGACGAGATCGAAAAGGCGCATCCGCGCATCCTCGACAAGTTCCTGCAGATCCTCGAGGACGGGCGGCTGACCGACGGCCGCGGCGAGACCGCGTACTTCTCCGAGGCGATCCTCGTGTTCACGTCGAACCTCGGCATCTACGTCGAAGACGAGCACGGCCGGCGCGTGCAGAACGTCGCGCCGACCGATCCGCACGACGTGGTCGAAACGCGCGTGCGCACCGCGATCCAGGATTACTTCAAGTTCCGGCTGTCGCGGCCGGAGATTCTGAACCGCATCGGCGACAACATCATCGTGTTCGGCTTCATCACCCCGGAAATCGCGGATCAGATCTTCGACGGCATGCTGCGCAACGTGATCAACCGCGTCCGCGACGAGCACAAGGTCGACCTCGTCATCGACGACGCGCTGCGCGACCGGCTGCGGGAGCTCGCCACGCGCGACCTCACCAACGGCGGCCGCGGCATCGGCAACCAGCTCGAATCGCTGTTCGTCAATCCGCTGGCGCGCGCGCTGTTCCGGCTCCCGCTCGCCGGGCGCAAGACGGTCACGGTCGCGGACCTTGCCGAGGACGACAACCGGATCATGACCGTCACGCTCGCATGAGCGCAGTACCAACCCTCCAACTGAACAAGGCGCACTGGCCGGTCACGGTGCTGGGACCGGGGCGCCGGATCGGGCTCTGGGTGCAGGGCTGTACGATCCATTGCCGCGGCTGCGTGTCGACCGACACCTGGCCGCGGGATCCGTCGAAGGCGATCGCCGTCCGCGACGTGCTTGCGTGGTGCAGACGCGTCGCGCCGGACAGTCCCGACGGCGTGACGATCAGCGGTGGCGAGCCGTTCGAGCAGGCGGTGGCACTGCGCGCATTGCTCGAAGGGCTGATCGCGTGGCGGCACGCTTCCGGACGCGACTTCGACCTGCTGTGCTATAGCGGCTATCCATTGAAGACGCTGGAGCGCAAACATGCGGCCCTGCTGGCGCTGCTCGATGCCGTCATTCCCGAGCCGTATGTCGACAACCTGCCGCAGGGCAATGTCTGGCGGGGATCGCGCAATCAGCCGCTGGTCCCGTTGTCGGCGCGGGGCCGTGCGCGTTATGCGGCGTTCGAAGACGTCACGGCCGAACAGCATGGCAAGCGGATGCAGGCCGCGATCGACGGGGGGCGCGTCTGGATGATCGGCATTCCGGGGCGGGGCGACATGGCGGCGGTCGAGGCGCTGTGCGCCGATCGCGGGCTCGCGCTTACGAAAGTCTCGTGGCGCAGGTAGAGTCGGGGTCGTGGCACGCGCCCATGTTCGCGTCTGTCCCGTCTGTGGACGGCAAAACCCTCCCGAGTTGGCTCGCTGCGGTTGCGGCGCGTCGCTGGCCGGCGTCGATTTCTCGCTCGAACCGGAGCCCGTTGCCGAGACGGCCGTAGCGGCGACCGCGATCGTACCCGCGGCGATCGCAACCGTCGCGGAAATCCCGCCCGCTACGGTCATCTGTCCGCATGACGATTGCGCGCAGCCGAATCCGGCAGGCAACGATCGTTGCGTGTACTGCGGCCGGCCGCTGCACGAACTCGCAAGCGCGCTGCCCGGGGCGCGTCCGCTGCCGGCGGCGCTGCGCGATGCGTACCGGATCGTGGAGGTCTTTCCGGCGTCCGGCAGCGAGGCCGACCTGCTGCTGGTGGCCGACGTGGCCTCTGGCGAGCGGCGGGTCGCGAAGCTCTACCGCAAGGGCGTCGCGCCGGATTTCCGTCTTCTGACGATTCTTTCCGAAGCGGTGGGACACACGGTGGTCCGCGTCCTTGCACACGGCGTGTCCGAGGGCACTGCGTATGAATTGCTCGAATATGTTCCCGGCGGAACGCTCGGCGACCTGATCCGCGAGGGTCCGCTGCCCAAGGACGACATCGAGCGCATCGTCGCGGAAATCGCCGATGCGTTGAACGGGATCCATGCGCACCGGATCCTGCACCGGGACCTGAAGCCGGAAAACGTGCTGGTCCGCTCGAAGTCGCCGCTCGCGCTCGCACTCACCGATTTCGGCATCGCGTCCCTGACGAGCGCCACCCAGCATTTCACCAGCGCCGCCCGGACCACCAAGTACGCGGCGCCGGAGGCGCTGACCGGCGTCCTCGACGACAAAGCGGACTGGTGGTCGCTGGGGATGATCGTGCTGGAGGCCGCGAGCGGCCGCCATCCGTTCGACGGCTTGAACGAGCAGGTGATGAATCATCATCTGGCGACGAAACCGATCGACGTGCGCGGCGTCTACGACGACGCGCTGCGAATGCTGTGCCGCGGGCTCCTGTTGCGCGATCCGAAGCGGCGCTGGGGCGGCGCGGAAGTCGCGCGCTGGCTCGCGGGCGACACGACGCTGACGGTGCCCGATGGCGCCGATGGCGTCGCCTCGGCCGTCCGGCCGTACCGCGTCGGCACCACCGATGCGACGACCGCCGCGGAGCTCGCCCTCGCCCTGGCAAAGCATTGGGATGCCGCGCGAAAGGATCTTGCCCGCGGCC
>JBDTLY010000020.1:0-16165 GCA_039934535.1 Casimicrobiaceae bacterium
GGTGTTCATGGCCGACGTGAAGGGGGACCTGGCCGGCATGAGCCAGGCCGGCGCGCCCTCCGACAAGCTCACCGCCCGGCTCAAGGCGATCGGGTTCGAGGCGCCGAAATTCGCCGGCTGCCCGGTTGTGCTGTGGGACGTCTTCGGCGAGCAGGGCCATCCGGTCCGGGCCACGGTCTCCGATCTTGGACCGCTCCTGCTGTCGCGGATCCTCGACCTCAACGACACGCAGGAGGGCGTGCTGGCGCTTGTGTTCAAGGTCGCCGACGACAACGGGATGCTGCTGCTCGACTTGAAGGACCTGCGCGCGATGCTGCAGTACGTCGGCGACAACGCGCCGCAGTTCCAGACCAACTACGGCAACGTGTCCGCCGCCTCGATCGGCGCGATCCAGCGCGGATTGCTCGGTCTCGAGCAGCAGGGGGCGGAGAAGTTCATCGGCGAGCCGATGCTCAACATCGACGACCTGCTGCAAACCGCCGCGGGCGGAAAGGGTGTGATCAACATCCTCGCCGCGGACAAGCTGATGAACGCGCCGAAGCTCTATTCGACCATGCTGCTGTGGCTTCTGTCCGAGCTTTACGAACGCCTGCCCGAAGTCGGCGACCCCGACAAACCGAAACTCGTGTTCTTCTTCGACGAGGCGCACCTGCTCTTCACCGACGCGCCGAAGCAGCTCCTGGACAAGATCGAGCAGGTCGTGCGGCTGATCCGGTCCAAAGGTGTCGGCGTCTATTTCGTCACGCAGAATCCGCTCGACGTCCCCGAGACCGTCCTCGGCCAGCTCGGCAACCGTGTGCAGCATGCGTTGCGCGCGTACACGCCGCGCGACCAGAAAGCCGTCAAGGCCGCCGCGGAAACGATGCGCGCAAACCCGAAGCTCGACACCGAAAAGGCGATCCTCGATCTCGGCGTCGGCGAGGGGCTGATTTCGTTTCTCGACGCAAAGGGCCGGCCGGGCATGGTGGAGCGGGCGTTCGTGCTTCCGCCAGCGAGCCGCATCGGACCGGTGACGCCCGGCGAACGCCGCGCGACGATGGCGGCCTCCGCGGTGGCCGGCGTCTACGAAAAATCCGTCGACCGCGAATCAGCCTACGAAAAGCTGCGGGGCCGCGCGGAGCAGTCGACGCCCGCGACGACATCGGGACCCGCGGCTGCGCCCGGCGGCGGGTGGATGGATTCGCTGAAAGGCTCGCTCGGCGGGCTCATGACCGGCAGCGGCCGCAAGGACAGCATGGTCGAGGCGATGGCGAAAAGCGCCGCGCGCACGGTCGGATCGACGGTCGGCCGCGAGATCGTGCGCGGCGTGCTGGGATCGTTGCTCGGCGGAACCAAGCGCAGGTAGGCACCGGCGCCGCGCGATCATGCCGAGCTTCAAACACGGCGATGTGGAAATCAGCTACGAGATCCGGGGGGCGGGAAAACCCCTGCTGCTCGTGGCCGGTCTCGCGTCGGACCGCGCATTCTGGTTTCCGGTCGTGGACACGCTGGCCGCGCGACACCAGCTGATACTCGTCGACAACCGCGGCTCGGGTCAGACATCGCCGCTCGACGTTCGCTCGAGCATCGAGGCGATGGCGGGCGACTGCATCGCGCTCGTCCGCCACCTGCGCCTGCCGCGCGTCGACCTTGCCGGCCATTCGATGGGCGGGATGATCGCGCAGCGCATCGCGGCCACCGAGCACGCGCTGGTCGATCGCCTGATCCTCGCCGCGACCGTCACACAGAATCCGGAACGCAACAACGATCTCTTCACGACGTTCGCGACGCTGTTCGAGACGGCGGATCGCGGCCTGTGGTTCCGCAACCTCTTCTACTGGGTCCTCTCGCCGCGTTTTTTCGAGAACCGGCAGCAGGTCGACGCTCTGGTGCAACTCGCCGCGACCTACCCGTTCCAGCAAAGCGCGGTCGCGCTGCGCAATCAGATGGGTGCGATCAAGGCATTCGACGGCCGCGCTGCGCTGCCGGCGATCCGCGCACGCACGCTCGTCCTGGCCGGCGCCGAGGACCTGCTGTTCTCGCTCGCGTCGACGACGGCCATGGCGCACGCGATCCCGAGATCCACGCTCTCGGTCATGGACGGGGCCGCGCATTCGTTCCCGACGGAGTTTCCCGCCGAATTCACGCGGCACGTGCTGGAGTTCCTCGCAGGTTGAGGCGATCTCACGCGTCGGTTGGCTTCGGATACTTCCACTTGCGATGAATCCACAGCCAGTTCGCGGGATTGCTGCGGATTTCGCTTTCGAGGGCGCGCGCGTAGCGCTCGACGATCGCCGTGCTGGCGCCACGCTCGTACGGCGGCTCGGCGATGACCGAGACTTTCATCGTGTAGTACCCGCGGCGAACACGCTGCATCTCGACGAACACGACGGTCGCCTGCAGAATCCGCGCGATTGCGTCGGCGCCGACGAAAAACGCCGTATCCTGGTGCAGGAACGTGGTCCAGTACTTGGGA
This sequence comes from Casimicrobiaceae bacterium, assembly GCA_039934535.1. GTDB lineage: Bacteria > Pseudomonadota > Gammaproteobacteria > Burkholderiales > Casimicrobiaceae > CAIWHR01. The sequence goes on from JBDTLY010000020.1 coordinate 2,456, forward strand.
TCGTTGTGCGGTGGTGTCTGGTCCGCCACCATCGCGTAGACGTGCGTTTCGCTGCGGCGCCGAAGGAGCTCGCGGGTGAGCTTCGTGTGCGGGATCGGCGTCCCGCCGAAGCGCCCGCGCGCCTCGCGCAGGAACGTGTCCATCGCGGCGAAGCGCTGCGGCTTGTAGACGGGAAACATCGGCTCGTCGAGCCACATGTTCCCGGCGAGCACCTGCCACTCCCAGTTGCAGTAATGCGCGGTCATCAGCAGGATCGACTGGCCCGCCCGCGTGCGGTCGAGGACCACCTCCGGATTGAGCACCTCGACCCGTTCCCGAAGCTGCGCGGGTGTCGCCCCGTAGCTCCAGATGATCTCGGAGATAAGGTCAGCGAGGTTGCGGTACGACGCCTTCAGGATCGCGGCGCGCTCGGCCTCGCTCTTTTCCGGGAACGAGCGGGCGATGTTGTCGGCGGCGAGCTTCCTGCGCCAGCGCAGGATGTAGTATCCCCAGTCGAAGATCGGGCGGCCGATGATTAGATACAGCGCATCGAGCGAGAACCGGGACAGGAGCTTGAAGAGGAAACGCATCAGTTGGAATACGCGGACGTTGTGAGACGAGGACGCGGGGACTCAATGAGCACGGCTGGCACCAACCGGGGAAGCGAGCCGAGCGAGCTCGCGTGCATCGCGGACGGCATCGCGCTCTGGTGGTGCGGCCTCGATCTCCCGGCTGCCGAAATCGACCGCCGGGCCGCGATGCTGTCGCCCACCGAGCAGGCTCGCGCGGCGCGCTTCGGCACCGACGCGCTGCGACGGCGCTGGATCGCGGGCCGAACGTCGCTGCGCGGCGTTCTCGGCCTCGTCCTGCGCATGCCGCCCGTCGACGTTCCGATTGCGCGAGGGCAGCGCGGCCGCCCGGAGCTGCGCGGCATCGACGCCGATCTCGACTTCAACGTCTCGCACACCGGCAGCGTCGCCTTGATCGGCATCCTGCAAAGACACGGACGCAATGTGCGCATCGGCGTCGACGTCGAGCGCGCGGCGCGCGCTGTACGATCCGATCGCCTCGCACGCAAATTCCTGGCGCCGGGCGAACGCGCCGCGATCGCCGACCTCGATCCGGAAGCACGCCGCCGACGCTTCCTCGAGTACTGGACATGCAAGGAAGCGATGAGCAAGGCTACCGGCGACGGACTGCTCGCGCCGTTCCGACAAATCGAAATTGATCTCGACGCCGCGCCCCGCCTCGTCGGCGGTCCGGCGCCCTACCAGCCCCCTGCGTGGACGCTGTTCACCGCGCCGGTTCCGCCGGGGCATTTCGCAACGGTCGCGCTGTGGGACGCTACGCATCAGCCGGCCTTGGATATTTCCAGCGCTTCTGCAGCCACAGGAAATCCGCCGGGCTCTCCAGCGCCGCCTTCTCGGCTCGCCGCGCGAACAACTCCATGATTTCCTCGTGCCCGCCCGCGTCGTAGGGCGGCTCGGCGAGCACCTCGAAGCGCACCGCGTAATGGCCGCGGCGCACGCGGCGCATCGCGACGTAGACCACCGGCGCGTCGAGGTATCGCGCGATCTGGTCGGCGCCGACGTAGAACGCGGTGTCGCGGCCGAGGAAACGCGTCCAGTGCTTGCGTTCGTGGCGCTTCGGCGTCTGGTCCGCGATCAGCGAGTAACCGCGGGGAACGGCGGCTGATTTCAGGAGCTCGTAGATAAATTCCTTGCGCGCTATCGGCCGCCCGCCGAAGCGGGAGCGCGACGCGACCAGGTAACGGTCGAGCGACTTGATCCGGTGCGGCTGGTAGACGGTGTCGATCGGGAATCCGAAGCGGGGGCCACCCGCCAGGAACAGCCACTCCCAGTTGCAGTAATGCGGCGCCAGCAGCACGACGGACAGGCCCGCCGCTTCGTAGTCTTCGACGACCTCCGGGTTCTCGAACGACACGCGGTTCAGCAGGTCACTCCCGCTGGCGCCGAATCCCCAGATCATCTCCATCAGCAGGTCGCCGACGCGGCGGTACGATTCGCGGACGACCTGCGCCTGTTCGGCCGCGGAAAGGTGCGGAAGCGACACCGAGACATCGTGCTCGACCTGGTCGCGCCGCCAGCGCAGGACGTGAAATCCGATGACGTACGCACACCAGCCCCACGGATACAGGAGCGGAAGCGGAAAAAGGGCAAGGAACCGGAAAAAGAGGGCCGACACGAGCAAATCGCCATGACGCGCACCCATGCGGTAACGAAGGTGCGCAGCCGAATATAAAGGACGCAACTTCCCGGCGCAATGACGAATAGTTGCTCGATGCGTCCGCGCACCGGTATCGTTGCGCCATCGGCGGTCCGTCCGACCCATGGGGAGAAGGCATGAGCGTCAGGAAACTTCTCGACTTGAGCGGCAAGGTGGCCGTCGTCACCGGCGGCTCGCGCGGCATCGGCCTGCAGATGGCCGAGGCGCTGGGCGAGATGGGCGCGCGCGTCGCGGTGACGGCGCGCAAGCAGGAGGAACTGGACGAAGCGCGCGCGCACCTCGAGGGGCTGGGCGTCGAGTGCCTGACGGTGGCCGGCGACCTCGCGGCGTCGGCATCGATTCCGGGCATCGTCGACGCAGTGATCGCGCGCTTCGGGCAGGTCGACATCCTCGTCAACAATGCCGGCTGCAACTGGGCGGCCCCGGCCGAGGACTACCCGGACGACGGCTGGCGCAAGGTGATGAACCTCAACATCGATGCGCAGTTCTACATCACGCGCGAGGTCGGCCGCCGCTCGATGATCCCGCGCCGCAGCGGCAAGATCGTCAACATCGCGTCGATCGCGGGGCTCTTCGGCAACCCGCCCAAATGGGAAATGCGGACGATGGCCTACAACGTCAGCAAGGGCGCGCTCGTCAACCTGACGCGCGCGCTGGCGGCCGAATGGGGGCCTTACAACATCAACGTCAACGCCATCTGCCCGGGCTTCTTCCCGTCGAAGATGACGAAGGTCACGCTCGACCGGATCGGTAACGACGTGATGGACCTGACGCCGCTGGGCCGGCTCGGCGGCGACGAGGATTTAAAGGGCTGCGTCGTGTTCCTCGCGTCGGAAGCCTCGCGCCACGTCACCGGTCAGGCGATCGCCGTCGACGGCGGCACCACGGCGATCTGAGAAGTTAGGCGATGTCCGAAACCGCGAATCCGGGTGCGACGCTCGTCGCGCCCGTGCATTCGTTCGACGAGAGCGGCCTCGCGAATTTTCTGCGCGCGCGGGTCGGCGGCTTTTCCGGTTCCGTCGAGGTCGAGCAATTCCAGGGCGGGCAATCGAACCCGACGTATCGCGTGACCGCCGGCGAACGCCGGTATGTGCTGCGCCGCAAACCTCCGGGCGCCCTGCTTCCTTCCGCGCATGCCGTCGACCGCGAGTACCGCGTCATGGCCGCGCTCGAGAACACCGGCGTGCCGGTGGCGAAGATGGTGGCGCTGTGCGAGGACGCCTCCGTCATCGGCACCGCGTTCTACCTGATGGAGTACGTCGAGGGCCGTGTGCTCTGGGATCCGACCCTGCCGGGAATGACGCCGGACGCTCGCGCCGCGCATTACGACGAGCTGAACCGCGTGCTGGCGACGCTGCATCAAGTCGACTATCAGGCCGTCGGCCTCGGCGATTTCGGCAAGCCCGGCCAGTACATCGAGCGCCAGATCGCGCGCTGGACGAAGCAATACGAGGCCGGCGCTGCTGCGCGCATCCCCTCGATGGACGCGCTGATCGGATGGCTTCCGCGCCGGGTTCCGGCCGGCGACGAGACCGCGATCGTCCACGGCGACTTCCGCCTCGACAACGTGATCTTCCATCCGACGGAGCCGCGCGTGCTCGCGGTGCTCGACTGGGAGCTCGCGACCCTCGGCCATCCGTTATCGGATTTTGCGTACCAGGTGATGGTCTGGCGCCTCGCCCCCGGCGTGTTCCGCGGGCTAAAGGGTGCGGACTTCGTCGCGCTCGGCATTCCGACCGAGGCCGAGTACGTCGCCGCGTATTGCCGCCGCACCGGCCGCGTGGCGATTCCCGATTGGGACTTCTACCTCGTCTTCAACATGTTCCGCATCGCGGCGATATTGCACGGCGTGCACTCGCGGGCGCTGCAGGGAAACGCCGCCAGCGAGAACGCAATCGAGCAGGGGGGCCGCGCGCGCCCGGTCGCGGAGGTCGCGTGGAAGATGGCACAACAACAGGATTCCGGAGAGCGCTGACATGGACTTCGAGCATTCGCCCAAAGTGAAGGATCTCGCCGCCCGCGTCACGCGGTTCATGGACGAGAACGTCTATCCGGCGGAACCCATGTATGTCGCCGAGGTGGAGCAGAACCGCCGGCGCGGCAATCCATGGATCGCGACGAAGGTGATGCAGACCTTGAAGTCCAAGGCGCGCGAGGCGGGCCTGTGGAACCTGTTCCTGCCGGAATCCGACCTCGGTGCGGGGCTTGCCAACCTCGAATACGCGCCGCTGTGCGAGATCATGGGGCGCTCGTGGATCGCGCCCGAAGCATTCAACTGCAACGCGCCGGACACCGGCAACATGGAAGTGCTGGTCCGCTACGGCACCGATGCACAGAAGAAGCGTTGGCTCGAGCCGCTGCTGCGCGGCGAGATCCGCTCCGCCTTCGCGATGACCGAGCCCGATGTCGCATCGTCGGACGCGACCAACATCGAGGCGTCGATCGTCCGCGACGGCGATCAATACGTGATCAACGGCCGCAAATGGTGGACGACGGGCGGCCCGGATCCGCGCTGCCGCATCATGATCTTCATGGGCAAGTCCGACGCCGCGAATCCCGATCGGCACCGGCAGCAGTCGATGGTCCTCGTGCCGGTCGACACGCCGGGCGTGCGCATGGTGCGCGTCCTCACCGTGTTCGGCTACGACGACGCGCCGCACGGGCATGCCGAATTCGATTTCGAGAACGTCCGCGTGCCGCTGGAGAACCTGCTGCTCGGCGAAGGCCGAGGCTTCGAGATCGCGCAGGGGCGCCTTGGCCCGGGACGCATCCACCATTGCATGCGCCTCATCGGCCAGGCCGAGCGTTCGCTCGAAGCGATGTGCCGGCGGGCCGCGAGTCGCGTTGCCTTCGGAAAGGCCGTCGCCGATCAAACGGTCACGCAGGAGCGCATTGCGAACGCGCGCATCCTGATCGACCAGGCGCGGCTCCTCGTGCTGCATGCGGCGTGGAAGATGGATGTCGCCGGCAACAAGGCGGCGAAGAAGGAGATCGCGATGATCAAGGTCGCCGCACCCACCATGGCCTGCCAGGTGATCGACTGGGCGATGCAGGTGCACGGCGCCGCGGGCGTCAGCGACGATTTCCAGCTCGCGTTCTTCTATGCGCAGGCGCGCACCTTGCGCTTCGCCGATGGCCCCGACGAGGTCCATCGCAACCAGATCGCGCGGCTGGAGCTCGCGGAATATCGTCCGCAGAAGACCTAGCCGACGCCCGTCGTCCCCGCGAAGGCGGGCGGAAACTAGGGTCAGACTCGAATTTCCTGACCCGAACGTCGGCGCGACGCGTTCGGAAAATTCGAGTCTGACCCTAGTTTCCTACGCCGTCGGCAGCTTGTAGTCGCGAAACTGCTCGCGCAGCTTCAACTTCAGCAGCTTGCCGGTCGCCGTGTGCGGTAATTCGTCGACGAACACCACGTCGTCGGGCAAGCACCATTTCGCGACCTTGCCCTCGAGGAACTTCAGCAATTCGTCGCGCGACGCGTCCTTGCCCTGCTTTTTAACCACAACGAGCAGCGGACGCTCCTGCCACTTCGGGTGCGCGACGCCGATCACCGCGGCCTCGGCGACGGCGGGATGCCCCATCGCGGCGTTCTCGAGCTCGATCGACGAGATCCATTCCCCGCCCGACTTGATCACGTCCTTCGCACGGTCGGTGATCTGCATGTAGCCGTCCGGGTCGATCGTGGCGACGTCGCCGGTGTCGAAGAAGCCGTCGGCATCGAGAACGCTCGGGCCCTCGCTCTTGAAATATCCCCTGGTGACCCACGGGCCGCGCACCATCAGGTGCCCGTAGGCGATGCCGTCGTGCGGCAGCGGCTTGCCCTCGTCGTCGGTGATCCGGAGCTCGACGCCGTACACAGGGCGTCCCTGCTTGCCCTGCACGTCAAGCCGTTGCGCAAGGGTCGCGCCGTCGTGCTTCGGCAGCAGGTTGCAGATCGTCCCGAGCGGCGACATTTCCGTCATGCCCCACGCATGCACGACGAACGTCCCGAACTGCGTCTCGAAGCGCTCGCTCATCGCGCGCGGAGCGGCGGACCCGCCGATCACCACGCGCCGGAGGCAAAGGTCCTTCCTCGGGTCGAGGTTCGCGGCGTCGATGCAGCCGAACAGATTGAGCCAGACGGTCGGCACGCCGAGCGCAAGTGTCACCTTCTCGTCGCGCATCAGCTCGTAGACGCTCTTGCCGTCGAGCGCCGGGCCGGGCATGACGAGCTTCGCGCCGGACATCGCGCCGGCGTAGGGCGTGCCCCACGCGTTGACGTGGAACATCGGTACGATGAGGAGCACCGTCTCGGCGGACGACAGCTTGAGCCCGTCGACCGCGCACACGGCGAACGAATGCAGCACGGTCGAGCGGTGCGAGAACAGCACGCCCTTGGGATGACCCGTCGTGCCGGAGGTGTAGCAAAGCGACGACGCGGTCCGCTCGTCGAACGCGGGCCATTCGTAGCCGTCGTCCTGCGCGTCGACCAGGTCCTCGTAGCAGAGGAGATTCGGCAAGTTTGCGGCCGGCATGTGGGCGCGGTCGGTCATCGCGACGAAGCCCTTCACGGCCTTCAGCGCGGGCGCGAGCTTCTCCAGCAGCGGCACGAACGTAAGGTCGAAAAAGAGGAACTTGTCCTCCGCGTGGTTCACGATGTACTCGATCTGGTCCGGGAAGAGCCGCGGATTGATCGTATGCAGCACCGCGCCCATGCCGGACACGCCGAAATAGAGCTCCATGTGCCGGAAGCTGTTCCACGCCAGCGTCGCGACGCGGTCGCCCGGCCGCACGCCCAGGGCGATCAGCGCCTTCGCCGCCTGCTTCGAGCGGCGATAGATGTCGCCATACGTGCAGCGGTGGAGCGGACCTTCGACGGTGCGCGAGACGATTTCGGCGCGTGGATGGAACGTATTCGCGTGCTCGATCAGGGACGAGATCAGCAGCGGGCGATCCTGCATCAATCCTTCAAGCATGATGTCTCCCGCGAAACGGCGACCGAACGTCAGAAGTAACGCTTGAGGAGCGAAACGACGGCCTCGAAGCGGCGGCCGTAGGGCGGCCGGAACAGCGCGATTCCGTTGACGCGCGCCTGGTGGAACACCGGCTTCTCCTGCGTGAAGGTCAGGAACCCGCGCTCGCCATGATAGGCGCCCATGCCGCTCGCGCCCACGCCGCCGAACGGCAGGTACTCCTGAGCGACGTGCCAGCAGGCGTCGTTGGTCGTGACGCCGCCGGAAATCGTGCCCATCAGCACGCGGTCGCGGTGCTCGCCATTCGTGCCGAACCAATAGAGCGCGAGCGGGCGCGGATGGCGGTTCACGTAGGCGATCGCCTCGTCGAGCGAGTCGTACGGAACGACGGGGAGCACCGGGCCGAAGATTTCCTCGTTCATCACCGCCATGTCGTCGTCGACACCGACCAGGAGCGTCGGCGGAAATTTGCGCGCGGTCGCATCGGTCGACTCGGCAGTCGCGTCCATCGGCACCGCCGTCGCGCCGTGCGCCTTCGCATCGGCGACGAGGTGCGCGAGCCGCAGGTAGTGCCGGTCGCTCACGATGCTCGTGTAATCCGGATTGGGAGAAAGAGTCGGGTACATTTCGGCGACGGCCCGCTGCATCTCGGCGACGAACGCGTCGGCGCGCGCGCGCGGCACCAGCATGTAGTCCGGCGCGACGCACGTCTGCCCGGCATTCAGCATCTTGGCAAAGGCGATGCGCCGGGCGGCGACGGGCAGGTCGCAGTCCGCGTCGACGATGGCCGGCGACTTGCCGCCGAGCTCCAGCGTGACCGGCGTCAGGTTCGCGGCCGCGGCGAGCGCGACCTGCCGGCCGACCGCCGTCGATCCGGTGAAGAACAGGTGATCGAATGGGAGGTGCGAAAACGCACGGCCCAGTTCGACGTCGCCGGGAAGCACGGCGAATTCGTCGGGCGCGAACGTGTCGGCGACAATTCCCTGCAACAGCGCAGAGAACCGGGGCGTCAACTCGCTCGGCTTCAACATCGTACGGTTGCCGGCGGCAAGCGCCGCGGCGACCGGCAGCATCGCGAGCTGGTACGGGTAGTTCCACGGGCTGATCACGCCGACGACGCCGAGCGGCTGGCGGATCAACTCGCTCGACGCCGGCAGCAGGTGCAGCGGCGTCGGAACCCGACGGGCCCTCATCCATCGCCGGAGATGACGGTGTGTGTGGCGGATCGCCGATATCACGACAAAAATGTCGGCGAGATCGGTCTCGTGCCGTGAGCGGTGCCCGAAGTCCGCCGAAATCGCGTCGATGATCGCACCCTGATGGGTTTGCGTCAGGTGCAACAGGCGGTCGAGGCGGTCGCGCCGCACCGCGAGCGACGGATTCATCTCCCGCGCGAACGCGCCGCGCTGCGCGGCGAATATCTCCTCCATGCGCGCGGCTGGCGTGGGGGCATCCGTCGCGGCCGGGGCCGGGTGGTCGAGGGCAAGCGACTCGTTCATGGCGCTTTCTGCAGTAGTTTCGACCGGCGATCGGGGCGACGCACAGCGCATTCCGTGGCAGATGTTACCAAAGCGGCGCCACCGGAACCTCCGTCGGCGCCCGATCCGGGGAGTCGGCAGTAAGCCAGGGGCCGTTTGAGCGCATTTCGGACGCCTGAACGACGTTTCGTTGCGCTGGGTCAACGCTGCATGAGCGCTCTGGCGCGATCCTCGCTTGGATAACTTACATGAACGGTCTGTCGATGGACACAGCGCGGGCCGCGTGAACGAGCACGCAAATAGCCCTGCCACCTCCAATGACTACCGAAACTTCCCACCGTGAGGAAGCGACAGGTCGAGCGGTCCTCGACGTCGAGCATGCGCGCGAGGTCGGGCCGACCGAAGCCGCCGGGTTGTTGCGCGAGTGCCTCGCGATATTCCACAAGCGGTTCGACAGCGCCCTGTGGAGGGCCCTCGAAACGCTGGTGTCTGGCGCGCCGGACGCTGGTGATGCCACGTTCCCGACGTCGCCCGGCCAACGCCCCGAGGCCAGGATTGCCGACGCCGTCCGCCGCGAGCGCGATCGCTTCATCGCGGGCTTCCGTTCCGAATTCGATCAACTTTTCCAGGCGCGGCGCAGAGGCACGCCAAGAGTGCGCGAAGCACGGGCAAGCGAGTCATTCACCCTCGAGCTCGTCGGCGACCGCGACCTCAAGGACCAGGTCGCACTTAAGTCCGCGGTCCGCGCGATGACCGAGGCGACCCACCAGGGAGATATCGGCTTCGACCTCCGCGTGGGCATCATCATGCGCGACGCCTCGACGGCCGACGAACTCGACAATCCGTGGAGCGCCGACTACGTGTGCGACGCATTGGGCACCACGGCCCGCGCGTTGTGGACCAGCGAACAACTCTGGCGCCCCATCATGCTCCATCTCGTGAAGGCGCTCACCCCCGAACTCGCATCGCTGCATCGCGAGCTCAACAAGTTTCTGCAGGAGCGTGACATCCTGCCGGTGCTGCGCGTGCGGACGCGGGCGCGAGGGGGGGCGGTGATGGCACCCGCGGACGGCGCCTCCGCTCTTTACGACAAGCTGATCGCAATGCTGGGGTCCGGAGCAGTAGGCCGGCGCGCCGCGGGAACGCCGGCGCAGCACCTCACCGCTGGCGCCGATAGAGGTACGAGCTTTCCCGCCATCAATTCCTGGATGACGCTGATCCAGGCGTTGACGCTCCTCGAGCGCGGGCAGGTTCGGGTGCCAGGGCTCGCTGCACTCCCGGAGGCCGACGTCGCCGCATTGCGCAATGGCACGGCGAACGAGCTGCCGGTGCTGCAGGCAGCAATGGTCCCGAACGACGAATCGCCACTCGACCAGGTCACGATCGAAATCCTGTCGGCAGTGCTGGACGAAGTGTTCGACAATCCCTATCTGCCCGCCGAGATCAAGACGATCTTCGGTCGCCTGCAGATCTCGATGCTCAAGGCGGCCCTGATCGACCAGGGCGTGCTTTCGCAGCCGCGCCATTGTGTTCGCCGGTACTTCGATACCCTCGCCGCAGCGTCCATCGGCGTGCGGGCAGGCAACGCGCAGGACGCGCAGTTCGTTCGGCTCGCGAGTGAGCTTGCTCAACACATTCGCGACGATTTCACCGACGACCTGAAGGTGTTCGAAAAGGCGCGAAGCGAACTCGAAGGGTTCCTGGATGCCGAACGCGCCGCCTATAACGAAAAGCTCGCCCAGGCGCTGCCCTCGCTGATCGCGCTCGACCAGCATGCCGCGGCGATGGCCAGTGCGCGGACGGCGCTCGCATTGCGGGTCGCGGGAAGGGACGTTCCGAAGGAAATTCGCGAGTTTCTCGATCACGAGGCCCTCGGCCGCTTGACGTCGGCGTACCAGGCGGATGGCGCCGATGGCGCCGCGTGGAAGGAAGCGTTGCAGCGAATCGACGACCTCCTCTGGAGCATCGCGCCGGATGCAAAACCCGGCGCGCGCAAGCGTCTGCTGCAGCTTGTGCCGCGGCTCGTGCGTGCGCTCGACGACGGCTGGCCGAACGACGACGCGAGCCACGAGCGGCGCGCGGCGTTCCTCGCGCGACTCTACGAGTTGCATGTCGCGGCAATGCGAAGCCCGGCGGGCCCGCCGAGCGCCGCCGAATTGCGACCGGTGCCAAGGCCCGGCGTACCTGCCCCTCCTTCCGCAACCTCACGCGATTCCGGGGACGATGTCGTCGGCGTGGACGCGCTCATGCGCGGCGACTGGTGCGTGTTCGCCGATGAAAAGACGGGGGCGCCGGTGTTGGCGAGGTTCGGCTGGCTCGCGCCTAATGGAACGCAGCTGTTGTTCACCCACCGCGATGGAAGCATCGCGTTTGTCTATACCCCACAGGCGTTGGCGAGGGACTTTCATTCGAAGGCGGCGCAGTTGGCCGTGGAGGCCATTCCGCTGTTCGAGCGCGCCATGGAACGCCTGCTGACGCGCCGCGCCGCCGGATCCGAGGCCGCCATGGCGCTGCGATAGCGGCACGATTCACACCGCGTCACCGATATCAGGTGGCGATGCCCGCCGCGTCGAACACGCCCTCGAAGAGGACCGAGCTGAGATAACGTTCGCCCGAATCAGGCAGCACGACGACGATCGTCTTGCCCGCGTTCTGCGGACGCTTGGCGATCCGCACGGCAACCGCGGCAGCCGCGCCGCAGGAAATGCCGGCGAGGATGCCCTCCTCCCTGGTCAGGCGCCGCGCGAATTCGATGGCTTCGTCAGTCGTCACCTGCTCGATCTCGTCGATCACCGACATGTCGACCACTTGCGGCACGAACCCCGCGCCGATGCCCTGGATCTTGTGCGGCGACGGTTTCAGGGGCTCGCCCGCGCGCGTCTGTGTCAGCACCGGACTCGCCGCGGGCTCGACGGCGACCGCAATCACATTCTTGCCGCGCTGGCGCTTGAAATAGCGGGAAACGCCGGTGATCGTCCCACCGGTACCGACGCCGGCAACGAAAATGTCGACCTTGCCGTCCGTGTCGTCCCAGATTTCGGGGCCGGTCGTGGCTTCGTGAATCGCCGGGTTCGCGGGGTTCTTGAATTGCTGGAGCAGCACCCACTTGCCAGGATCGGAGGCGACGATCTCCTCGGCCTTGGCGATCGCGGCGTTCATGCCCTTGCTGCCATCCGTCAGCACGAGCGTCGCGCCGTACGCGACGAGCAGCTTGCGGCGCTCGATGCTCATCGTGTCCGGCATGGTCAGCGTCAGCGGAATGCCGCGCGCGGCGGCGACGAACGCCAGCGCGATGCCGGTGTTGCCGCTCGTGGGTTCGACGATCGCTTTGCCGGGACCGAGGAGGCCGCGCTTTTCGGCGTCCCAGATCATCGCCGCGCCGAGCCGGCATTTCACCGAATACGCCGGATTGCGGCCTTCGATCTTGGCCAGCACGGTGGCCTTCGCGCCGTCGGTGATGCGATTGAGCCGGACGAGCGGCGTGCGCCCGATCGACAGCGAATTGTCTTCGAACCAATTTGCCATGCCGTTCTCCCCGACGATTAGCGTTGCGCCTTCGAGCACTCGACGTTCATTTCCTTGCAGACGCGCAGCACGCTGTCCGACACGAGCGCCGCCGCATTCGGCTGGCTGCCGCTATGCGCGGAGGTCACGAGCAGATGCGAGAGATTGTCGCCGAGCGCGCTCACCTTGATTCCCGCGATCTGCTGGCCATTGGTGAACTGGACAAGGCCCTGCCGCGAGTCCTCGTTGGTGATCCGCAGATCCTTCCGGTTTGCCAAGCCCCGCTGGACGGCCGCAAATACCTTGTCCGAGGGCGCCTCCAGCATCACGGCTGCGGTGTCGTAGCTCGCGCCGTTGTTGCCCTGCGCCTGCGACATCTGCTCGACCCTGCCGATGGCATGACGGGCGACCATCACCCATTGGGCCTCGGCGATGCCCGCGGCCAGCGAGGCCGCGATAGCAAGCGTTGCGACGGCGAAGCGAAGCGTGAATGCACTCATCGATGTCTCCCCTTTTTTTCTGCTTTACGTTCCAACCGAATGCCCCCGCCGATCCAACGAGCTAGCGCTTGAAGGCGCGACACTCGAAGGGCAGCAATTCCCCGGGAATGTTCGTCTGGTTCTGCCCGAAGGCCTTCATTTTGTCGGGCGTCTCGGCATATCCGCAAACCCATGCGACCGGGACGATCGGGGCATCTTCGACGACCGCCGGGCGGACGGAGAGCATCTTCCCGTTGATCGTCGAGCTCGCGCGGTTGCCGAAAGTGATCTGGATGGCGCCGTCCTGCACGGCCACCGAGCTCACGAAGTTGCCGACGATCTTGTCCGCCGCCGGCAACCCGGCCGCGGCATTGTCGGCCGGAAACGCCTGCACGAGTGCCCACGACGCGGCGATGGGCGGCTTCGCGATGTCGGCCAGAGGCAGCGCGGCCTTGACCTGCTCGCGGACGATCTTGTCCATGTAGGTCGGGACGGCGATCAACGCGAGGATGCCGATCACGGCCACGACCGCCATCAGCTCCAGCATGGTGAAGCCGCGACGGCGAGTGTTCATTGGCGGGCGGCAGGGGATTGGCACAGGTTCATTCTAACGCCCGCGCCTCACCGGCGCGTCCCTGGCGCGCTGTCGAAGAATTCGTGCATCATGAATTCTTCCAGTCCCGCGTTGTCCTCCGGCCGAGCGGAGATCTCGACCACCCGGCCGAGCCGGTAGGAATCCCAGCTGATGTCCCCGCGCTCGGTCTCGCGAATGAGTACAATCATCCGTCGAATGATAGCGATCCGCATGTCGCTGTTGTTGCCCAGCCGGACTTCGTATTGCTGCGTCATCTTCCGGCCCGCCTCCTTGTGGAGACCGTAAAAACGGAACTCGGCATCGTCGTAGGCCATCCGCGTGATCTCGAAAATCCCGCCGCCGCGCTTCCGCTCCTGGCCGGCCATCGGACTTTGCGACGAGGGCAGGTTCGCCGCGACGACGCGATTGCGGCGCTCGGTTTCGCTTTCCGTGGTCGACGCGGACGCGCTCGATTCGCCACGCGCCCGCCGCCT